>JAIRTV010000441.1 GCA_031254675.1 Planctomycetaceae bacterium
ACCCCGTCGCTCTTCAGATCAACGCGGGGACATTCACGAGGAACGCGGGGACATTCACGAGGAACGCGGGAACATTCACGAAAAACGCGGGGATATTCCCCGATAGTTATTGCAATGTAATAATTAACGGAGTAAAATAGACTTTTCCTTTAACCATCCCTAAGACAAGAGCATTTTACTTTGATGCCTATTTTTATAGTGGGTGATGTCCTGAAATGCCCGTTTTGACAACTTTCGGCAAACAAGCAGAGCAATCTTTCGCCGGAACATGGCGAAACACGATGTTCGGATGGCAATTGGTATTGCCGAGCGGATTGGAATCCGATTGCCAGCAACTCCACAAACCCCACTCCCCACAAAAACTCCACTCCACGCCCCAGATCGTGAGAGTTTTTCTCAAGCCGGTTCGCTTATAAGCCGACAATTATCATTAAGTGTCTTAAAATCAGAATAACCGATAAATTTTGACACCTTATATTCTCCAAGTTACCTCACTTTTCGAAGATTCGAAGAAATGATGAAATTAACTTTACGCAACACAAGTAATCTGTTGATTATTTTGACGACGATTTGTTTTGTTCTCCTTTGTGTTGGGGCAGCCATCGCCGAAGAAATTTCCGATTTCGAAAAAATGCTTCGGGAAGCCCTCCAAAATAACCGAAGCAACCAAACCCAAAAACAAAATACCAACCAAAATTCCGAAAAAATCGTCCCCAAACCATTGCCAAACACCTCGCGAATCGCCACACGAAATATGTTGCCGTCGTCGCCGGTTGCCGACGCCAACCCCAAAAACAAAGAACCATTGCCGGTAAAATCCACAGCAAACCCAACCACCAACCAAAACACAACAAACTTCACCGCGAAATCGGTTGCGAAATCGGCACCACCCGAACACGCCAATCTCAATGACGGTTGGGTTACGCTCAAACCAAACGAACCAACCCGACCCAAAAATGAAAACGGCAATGGAAAACCTATTCTTGTCGCCGAAGCAACAAAAACCGGTACACCAACAATCGACCCAAACGCCTCCGTTTGGGACGCCGTCCCCGAAACCGTCTCCCAAACTCCCAAAACCAAAACACAAGGATTTGAAAAACCGGAAACCTTCCAGAATCCCCAACAAAATGTTACTCCGACAGAAACCGATACTGATATTGCCAAACCCAATCCCGTTATTATTCAGCCGTCGCCATCGCCTTGGGGTGTTGCGACCGACGCCAAAAAGACAACATCCGAATCAGCAGATTCAATTGATTGGAATCTTGTCGCCAACGGAAACACCGAAGAGGAAAAAAATAAAGCGGAAAAAATTGCAGAACAAAATGTTCAAGATACGGACACAACAACTTCGGCGGACAAATTAAATGGAAAACCCGAAGACGCGACAACTTCCAACCAGACAACCAACGATCAAGCTACCGAAAAAACGCCCTTGCCAATCGGCAAAAGATCCACCACGAATGTTGACGCTCTTGATTCTTCGCCGGTTCAGAACACCGAAACACCAGAAACCAATACAGCCGAAACATCAGAAGAATTACCGGAATTGACTGTTCCCAAAAGTAAAACACCGGTAACAGTTGCGGAAAAAATTGCGGATAAAGTCGAGGACAAAACAGAACAAAGTTTGAACAACGACATGGATTCCATCCTAAATGCGTTGGCGAAAGAGGGCAACAGTAAACGTGAAGAAAACACGAAATCCCCACCGCAGAACGACAATGTTAAACCGGAAGTCTCGAAAAATTCGGACGAGACGGCAAACAAAACGGATCTTGGCGATTCTGCGTCAGGAAAAACCAGCGAGAAACAATCGCCCGCCCCAGCCGCATCACCAGAAACAACCAAACCCGCTCCAACAGAATCAAGTTCCAATGAATCAACAAAAGAACCAAATTCCGAAAAACCTGATTCGGAAGAAGTTGTTGTTCCTGATTTTGACGATGAGGAAGACGAAACGGAATGGAAATTGGTCAATCCTGATCTTGTGGGCGATCCGCATAGCCGCGACAAAATTAAATTGATGTACGACGAAATGGTAAACGGTTTGAAAGCACGCAATATCACAAACCGTTATGAGATGTGGAAGGGTTACGCCCGCAGCACGCTTCGCAGCACCGCCGGACTCAACACCGGAAGCGAACTCGATGGACGTTGCCGTTTGTCGTGGTATCAACAACTCTACAACGAACCTATTCAATCCGTTTTCGCCGTAGAAGAATATTCGCGGAAATTGCATCACGCTTTGAGCCGTAGTCATCGTCATCTCGCCGAAATAATGCCGGATATCCGCAAAAAAATGGATATCCCCGAACGGAATAATGAGGGAATTCGTTTTCTCGCCTGCGAAACACCATTCGAAGCCATAAACGAAGTCAAACGTTGCCTCTTAGAAGCACAAATGGCACACGCCCGCACTTTTTCAACCTTGACAACCGCCGAACAATCGGAATTGATCAAAAATCTTATTCCAACTTTTGTCGGAACCGGTTGCGTCAATGGTCATACGATTCCGAATCGAACTTTCGGGCGACGACTCACGAATCTCATGGAAAAAATGGACAAAACCGGACAATACGATGCCGCTGAAGCGTTGATTCCGTTGGTCAACCCCGGTTTGCTTAATTTGTTGGACAAATTGCCGGAAGACGCCCTGCCAACCGCAATGATAAGCGGTCAAAAAGTTCAACGTCTTTCTACTTCGGCTGGCGATATTATTATTGGCGGTCATGAAAACAATATTTACGATTTGGATTCGCCGGAGTTGCGGGAAGTGGTGTGCGTGATTGATTTGGGCGGAAACGATACGTATCGCGAAGGAACTTGTGATCTTAATCGTCCGGTGTTGGCGATTATTGATTTGCATGGCGACGACATCTATTCTGGTTCGCGACCGGGTATTCAAGGCGGTTCGGTGTTGGGCGCGGCAATTCTGATTGATGTGGAAGGCAATGATACTTATTCCGCTGGAGATATTGCTCAAGGTTCGACTATTGGCGGAAGCGGAATGTTGTTTGATTTCAGTGGGCATGATAGTTACAAAGGTCTGCGACGTGTTCAAGGTCATGCTCTTGAAGGGTTGGGGATGCTGGTTGACCGGAAAGGGAACGATAAATACCGAGCCGCCATGTGGGCACAAGCCTTCGGTGCCCCCGGCGGTTTCGGGATTCTGGAAGATACCGAAGGCAATGACTCTTATTATTGCGGAGGACTTTATCTGGATTCGTATCCAGAACACCCCGGCTATGACGGTTGGGGGCAAGGCGTCGGCGCAGGAATCCGACAAGTCGCCAACGGCGGAATCGGCGCGCTCTTAGAAGGAGGCGGCAATGATAATTACGAAGTCGATTATTTTGGGCATGGAGGCGGATATTGGCTTGGTGTCGGGTTTGTGCGGGATTTCGGAGGCGATGATGTTCGGCACGGATGCACGCTCATGTCTTATTCCGGCGGTCCACGAACTCAAAATCGGTGGACACGTTTCGCCAACGGATTTGGTTGTCATTATTCGCTGGGATATTGTTTCGACGACAACGGCGACGATACTTACGGCGGAACAATTATGGGAACCGGAATGGCATGGGATTTATCAATTGGTTATCTCTGCGATTTCAACGGCAACAATAAATTCACGGCAACAGGCGGAATGACACAAGGAGTCGGTGCAGAAGGTAGTATCGGAATTTTGTTCACTTACGGCGGCAACGATCAATTTATGGGACGGAATCAAGCATACGCCAGCAACAATATTACGTATCATTTGCCGTCGAATTGCGGTGGTAATTTCAGTTTCTTGATCAATTACGGCGGGAACGACAAATACGGTTGCGGGGCAGCGAACAATTCCTACGTGCAACGCGGTTCCACGGGGGGATTTTTGATTGACCGCCCAACTGACCTTGAAGCGGCGGAAGAACGAAAAGCGTTGCAAGTTTTAGCTGAAAAGCGTAATCAAGAGATTGCCGAATACGATGAAGCGTTCAAAAAAGCAACCGAAGAAGCTGCCAGTCGAGGTCGGCGTTATGTTTCGCGACAACGGAGACCACAACCTATTTCCCTTGACCAGCAACGTCTTAGTTCTGTCCCGCACTTCGAAAACAACGCCAAAACAAGTACCAACACAATCAACATTAAATA
>JAIRTV010000457.1 GCA_031254675.1 Planctomycetaceae bacterium
TCAATAAAAAATTACATTTCGCCGAAGCGATTTGATAACAGTTGACGTACTCGATATTGTTAATACCCGAACAAAAATTCGGGCAATTTATTCTTCAAAATAAAAAAATGGTCTCCAAATGTTAAAATTTAAAAACAGAAATGATTATGTTTGAAATATTACACGATTCATCGACACTTGTCAAGCCGGAAA
The DNA here is from genome assembly GCA_031254675.1 of Planctomycetaceae bacterium. Classification (GTDB taxonomy): domain Bacteria; phylum Planctomycetota; class Planctomycetia; order Pirellulales; family Thermoguttaceae; genus WRKP01. The sequence goes on from JAIRTV010000457.1 coordinate 193, forward strand.
ATAAAAAAATTTTTGATAATTGTTCAGTGGAATTTTCGTCAAACGATCAGACTCTGATAATTAACCTTTCGCCAACAAGAAGATTAGTAATGTTTCGGTGAAACATTGCCTACCTTTTAATTATTCACCTTTTGAGTACTTCAAATAAAAATTCGAATAGCGCAATCATTACAACTAGTATTCTTATACTGAATTTCGAACATTTTCCAACAAATCAATCGGAGATTGATTGACATTGGTCTGTTTTATCATAATTTGTAATATTAAAGTAAAGTATTGCCAAAAACCGGAGCTAGGAAGGGTTGTTCACTAGGGTTATTCGCTGGGGTTGTTCGCCGCCTGACACTTCCCAACCTAAACTTATCAGTTTTGAAACATATTTTTGATATAATTTTATGTAAACAAATAAATATATTCGCAATCTTTTTTGTCAGGAATTTTGGTGATGAATCTTACGAAGAACTATTTAAGTTTTATTGTGATGGGATTGGGAATCATCACAATAACTGTTTGTCCTGTTTTTGGGGGAGTTTTTGATTGTCTTTGGGGCGGTGTCAACGAAGAAACAAGTTATACTCCTTCTTATTTTTCCGGCATGGGTGGTGTTACTCTGTCGCAGTCGCCACCCCCACAACCTCCCATCAATTTCGGCGCGCCACCACCAACTCAGCAAGCAGTTAACCCAGCAACAAATCAAATCATTCCTGTACAGCCGACTCCCCAAACACAAGCAACTTCAGTCCCCCAAGCAACAATTCCGACAATCACCGTTCCGGTAGGACCGGTTGGTTCTGTTGGGAATCCCGCAACGCAACCGGTTGCCGCTAATGTATCACCACTTCCTCCGGGAGCTGAAATTGTGTACGTTATGCCGAACACACCCGCTCAAGAGGAATGTCTTGACGGAGTTCGTGGGATTCCGGCAACCGCCGCTAATGTTGTTCCGCCTGGTACTCCAGGGGCTATTCCTGTTGCTGTTAAAACTGTTACTGTGCTAAAACCGAAAATCGAATATCGTTGGACATTTTCACCCATGCGAACCCAAACCGAAACGTTGGTGAAAGTTGTCCATCCCAAAACCGGAAAAGTTTTGCGAACCTATTGTCAAACTGAAGAGGAGACATCGGTATTGCCGTGTTTGCATCGAAAAGAGATTGTGTCTTACGAAACGGTAACGGCAAAAGTTGGAACGCCGGTTTCGCTTGCGCCTTCCGCCATCACCACGACAAACACGGTCATTCAAACCCCCACAACTTCCACACCCGCCGCAACAAGATGGCAAAGCCAATATGGTCATCTTAGTCCCGATCATCCAACAGATCAATTTTTCGATCATTCGGCAGTCGAAAGAAGTTCCTATTCTACCGTTATTGTTCCCTAACAAACGAAAAACTGAACATATTTTTCCCAAATTCACATTTTTTTGCCTTCCCAAAAAGATTCTTTGGATGTACAATACGTTGCTATGATGTTAAAAAATAGATCCAATCTCGTTTTAGTGATTGTGTTTGTGGTTTTCGTGTTGAGCAGAAACGCATTCTTGAGTTACGGACAAACGGTTGCCGAACAAACAGTCTCGAAACAAACCGCTTCCGAACAGATTTCAAACCGATCCCACAACGACAGTCCGGTTTTGACCGCATCGGAACATCCTTGGGGACGTTTTTCACCGCAATCTTGGGTGTGTTTGCAAAAAATAACCTGGACAAACCGCGAAGGACATCGTATTGCTGATGTGCGCGAAATAAAAACAAGCCTCCAATCAATTGACGCGAACGGTGTTACGCTTCAAGATATTCTGACCACCAGCATCGGAGGAAAACGAACCGAAAATGCTCCGGTTATTCGGCGTTTTGATTTCTTTCAACAACCAATTCAAGACGGAATGCAAATCCGAAATGCCGCTCCAACAAAATTGATTATCGATCATTTGGTTATTCCTTGCGAAGTTCGGATTTACGAGCAAACCACTCCCGCCGGAAAACGGAAAACAACAATATGGTATTCTACACAACTTTATCCGTATGTGTTGCGTTCCGAAAATGTGTTGCGAAGTATTCCGACAGACAAAGAACCCGAAGAACGAATTTTGGATATGACAATTACCGAAGTGTTGGAATCTTCTGCGTTTCATCTTCGCAAAAGCAAACTCGGAACTTACCGTTTGCGGACAACACAGAAAAGCGGCAATGTTATTATTGTGACTGAAACATCGTGTTCTCGTCATGTTCCCGGCGGTGTCCTGCAAAGAACAACCCGCGAATTTGAAAAAAAAAGCAATACCATTCGTGAAATCCGAACCGCGGAAATACGACTTATCAATGTTTATTATGGCGGAATGCCCTTAAACAA
>JAIRTV010000549.1 GCA_031254675.1 Planctomycetaceae bacterium
AATGGAAAATTTAGTCAAATGTATTGTTGGCTTTTTGGCAATATTTTTTGCGAAAAGCCAAATGTTAAAATGGATAAATTGCGTAAGCCAGGGGGGGGGGGGCTATATGGAGTGGAAAGTTGAGAACGGATAGTGGAAAGTGGTCATTTTTTCGACGCTTTTTCACCAAATTCTTCTCTTCGAGTCGCTCTTCACGGTTTGGCTTTACTCTGGTCGAACTTCTTGTCGTGATTGCGATTATCGGCGTGTTAATCGCTCTTCTGTTACCGGCAGTTCAAGCCGCACGCGAAGCCGCAAGGCGTTCTCAATGCATTAACAATCTGAAACAGTACGGATTGGCAATGCAAAATTACCATTCGACTTACAATGTCTTTCCGCCGTCGCGTGGTGGTCCAAAGTCTTCTGAGTACTCACCTGGTTCAACCGATCTCAACGACGTGAATACAAACCACAATTGCCAGTGGGGACCGGCGATGTTCGTTTTACCGTTTATGGAACAGACTTCGCGTTACGACCGTTTGTGGTCACAAAAAACGAACGATGGTCGGATTCCATGGCCTTGGAACAATGGTAGTCAGACTAATGTCATTGCTGATTTCTATTCTGAACCGTTTTCGACAATGCTCTGTCCGTCAGATGCCGGCAAAGGTTATGCCGGTTATACACATGGATCAACAGGTATTGATCCAGATCGTCCTCACGCTACGAAAAATTACATGGCTTGTATTGGAGATTACATCAACGATAACCGTGCAATGAGCGCAAACCAACGGGCGATGCTTGTTCCGTTACAATATAATTCGATGGCTGCCTGCGCGGATGGAACAAGCAATACGATGCTTTTTTCGGAACGATGTACTCCTTCGGAAGAAGGAACGCGATTAGTCCGCGGCGGTATCGCTTTTGGAATTGCCGACATTGCTACGAATCCCAGTAATTGTTTTAGTAGTTTGGCGACGGGCAATTCAAAAGAATATGATTCTTCCGTAACATTAACATATAGTGAAACAGGGGCGTTTTGTTTTGAAGGTCGTCCTTATACGAGTACCTATTCATCAATTTTACCGCCAAACTCCCCGTCTTGTTCTTCCAATGAGAATTATGGTTACTCGTTAGCGGCGGCAAGTAGTTATCATAGCGGCGGTGTTAATGTTACGTTTGTCGATTGTTCTGTTCAATTTGTTTCAGAAACAATTGATTGTGGTAATATCGGTTGGTCGCCTGGCGGCACTTCTACCTCTCCCAATGCAACAACCGCTCCACAACGCGAATCAAATTACGGCGTCTGGGGCGCCATGGGAACACGCAACGGCGGTGAAAGTAAACGGTAGTAAGATTTTCTTAAAAGCCGTTGAAATAACCGATTCTCTGTTTCCGATTCAATAATTTTACAACTTTATTCTCAAATATTATTATGTTACAAAAACATTTAACAATACTAATTATTATTGCCGTAATTTTGTTTTTGTCGGGTTGCGGCGGGGCGAAAAAACCGGATGGTTTGCCGGATTTACATCCGTGTCATGTTACAGTTACGTTAAACGGTTCGCCGTTGGATGGTGCTGTAGTGTCATTTTCAGGAAACGATGGTCGTTTCCCCGGCAATGGTTTTACTGACAAGCAAGGAATTGCGGTCATAAGAACACGCGGTCAGTTTGTTGGAGTTGCTGAGGGAACCTATAAAGTTACGGTTTCGAAAATGCTTTCGCCTTTGTCAACCGGAAAAGATGAAGCCAGTACTGAAGAACCCAAACCGTTGGTCAATCCGAAGTACGCAAACCCAACAACAACACCGCTCGAATGTATCGTTAAATCCGGCAATAACAACTTCGAATTCAAAGTCGAAGCACCTTAATTTAACTTCAATTTAACTTTAGTTTTTTGTTTCTTTTAACAATCCATTACAAAAAGTTTTTCTAAAAATAAACAACAAACAAGTAATCGCAACAAAAAATGTCTTATCGATGAATGAAAAAGATTGATGTAGCGATATTTTTGTGTTGATTTTTAGAAATTCACAAAGGAGTATTTCAATGAAAATGTACGAGAAAGCTTTTACATTAGTCGAGTTATTGGTTGTGATTGCAATTATTGCGGTTTTAATTGCTTTGTTGCTTCCTGCGATTCAGGCAGCGCGAGAAGCCGCAAGACGTTCACAGTGTACCAATAATCTGAAACAGTTGGTATTGGCGTTGCATAATTACCACGACACGCTCCAGTCTCTTCCGGCTGGACGGAGTGGTATGAACGCAGATGGAACCACCGAATCCGCACATAATCACAACAAATGTTGGGGACCATATATTTTTATGATGCCCTACATGGAACAATCAACTCTTTATGAATTGTACAATTCTTGTGTCAGTAAAACTTATACCGGCGGCGGATCGGCAACGAATGCTCGATCATCCGGTTATATGTTTCCACCGTGGCATTATGGTACGTATAGTTATTGCGAACCGGATTACATCAATTTATTAAGTGTACAAATTAGTTCAATGATGTGTCCTTCCGATGGTTATGTTTCGCTCTTTTATGCAACAGGAGGTTCTGTTTCGACCGGAACCGGTTCTAAAAATGCGTTACGAAGTTACGTTTATAATCGCGGTGATTGGATCGCCGACAGTGCTACTCCGGGTGATCGAACCAGCGGTTCAAACAATTATCGTTATGAAGATCAAAATGTTCGTGGTCCTTTTTCTAACGGTATTTGGTACGGTTTGGAATCATGTACCGACGGAACAAGTAACACGTTGGCATTTTCTGAAATGGCGGTAACACCGCGAAGTAATGCAAAAACAATTCGCGGTGGAGCAATTTTGATAACAACTTCCGCAACAAATTTAATTGACGGTAATAAATGTTCGGTAAATGTAGGTGTTTCAGGAATGTTCAAAGACCCGCTTGATACCGCAACAATCGCTGGTGCGGAAATAGGATTTATGTTTGATGGTCGGGGTTATGCTGGATTTACGACAATATTGCCGCCGAATAATCCAACTTGCAGAGAAAGTACCAACCAACATTACACATGGGGAATTTCCACTCCGACAAGTTATCACAGCGGCGGAGTGAATTCTGCATCGCTTGATGGTTCTGTAAAGTTTATTTCCGAAACAATCGACGCTGGTAATGCCGGAACTTATCAGTCGAAGGACGGAGCATCCGTTTATGGAGTTTGGGGCGCAATGGGTTCTCGTAACGGTGGTGAAAGTACAAAATTGTAAAAATCAAATTCACTTCCTTAACAATGAACGCTACTGTAAATATTAACCAATTTTTCTTTAGGAGATTTATTATGAAACGACGTGCTTTTACGTTAGTGGAACTTCTTGTTGTGATTGCAATCATTGGAGTTTTGATTGCGCTTTTGCTTCCGGCAATTCAGGCAGCGCGCGAAGCCGCAAGACGTTCACAGTGTCTCAACAATCTGAAACAACTCGGAATTGCTGTACACAATTACAACGATGTACACCAATCACTCCCAGCGGGACGAAGTGGAATGAATGCTCTCAAGGCAGATAGTTCCGATAATCATGATCGTTGTTGGGGACTATGGATTTTCATGATGCCATTCATGGAACAAGCCCCTCTCTTTGACCTCTACAATTCTTGTATCACGAAAACTTATACTGGAGGCGGCACAGCGACCGATGCCCGATCATCCGGTTATATGTTTCCACCTTGGCATTACAGTCATGCGACTTATAATGCTTGTAATCCCGATTATCGTAACCTGCTTAGTGCTCAGATTGAGACGATGAAGTGTCCTTCGGATGGAAATATCCATTTTTTTACCAAACTGGAGCAACTCTCTCGACGGATTTATCTGATACCAGTTTGGCAAAAAACGCTATGCGCAGTTACATTTACAATCGCGGTGACTGGATTCGGACAGGCGGAAACAATAATTATGCAAAAACAGGAGCCAGTCTGGGAATGATTCGTGGTCCTTTTGGCAACGGTATTTGGTTTAAATTGAGTATCGTAACAGACGGAACAAGTAATACGCTGGCATTTTCCGAAGCGGCAATCTCACCAAGATATATGGCAACAACAATTCGAGGTGGAGCGGTTACTATTGCTGTTGATGATGACTTGATGAATCCGAGTCTCTGTTCGCAATCCAAAGACGGAAAATATTACAAAAATCCTTTGCCTTCAGGTGTTACAACGGGTAGTGCTGAAGTAGGATTTATGTTTGATGGTCGCAGTCATGCGGGTTTTACGACAGTATTACCTCCCAATAGTCCGAGTTGTTTTCGGTCACTGGCGTATGGTTGGGGAATTTCCACGCCAACAAGTTATCACAGCGGCGGAGTGAATGCCGTATTTCTGGATGGTTCCGCAACCTTTATTTCTGAAACAATTGATACCGGCACTGTTTCCGATATTCAAGGAGCCGAAGGTCAATCGGTTTACGGTGTTTGGGGAGCAATGGGATCGAAAAACGGCGGTGAAAACAAACGTTTGTAATAACGTTCATAAATTTTACCAATACATATTTTGAACAATAGTCAATTGGTATTGTCAAGAAGGCAATCCTTTTAGCAAAGCGATTGCCTTCTTGATTTCCAGTAATCCGAAATGGCTGTTCATTATTGTGGTATTGTTACGGTATTGCCGTCATTGACATGCGATAATTTGTACAAAATATGATTTGCAGTCGTTACTGAAATTGCAACAACGGCTCCATCACCGAGAACAAAATTGCAGACACCCGAATGGTAACTTCCAAAAGCGACACGATTTTTGTAACTTGACCAAATGGTATCTCCGCTTGGAATTTCATCAATGGGGCGCCAAATTCCCGATTTCTCCAAGATCAATTCGGAACAACCAACACGAAAAAACACGCAATGGAGAAAATTACCGTGAACTCTTACACAAAACAACTTAGATTATGGCTGGGTAAAGTACATTTTTAAATTTTTTCTGATTTTTTGAAAATTCTCTTGACA
>JAIRTV010000617.1 GCA_031254675.1 Planctomycetaceae bacterium
ACACGTAAATACTGTTGCCCGATTTTGGAATCGTATTGTTCGCCGCGGTACAGGAATTCAGTTAACGCAACAGCTGGGTCGAAACCAATTGCGTTGCCGTAAGCGTCGAAGGCGTAGAGTTCGACGATTGCACTGGCAAGATCAGTAAGGACTCTGGTACTTCCGTGACCATCGAACGTGAAATATAACTCTTGTTCGTTTGTTGTAACGTTTTTTGCGTTATAACGATTTTAACGGAACAACAAAACCCCTTTTAGCGCTACAAAGCATGTTTCCTAATCTAATTGTCAAAGATCAAAATTTATCGTATCATACAGCTATGATGATAGTTATGTCGAGTTAAGATTCCAGCAATCATCGAAATCACCTGTTGCAAATACCTAAAATATTGATATTGCAACAAAATTAATAAACACTTCAAAACAAAATTTTCGATACGATTTCCTATTGAAATAATTTATCGCCTATTTACAATCTGTATTTGTGGGAAAATATAGCTCATAAGAAATAATTGGGAAAATAACAAACCGACCAATGATTCGAACAACAATGTTGTTCAAATCATTGGTCGGTTATTGTTGCTGTCAATATTCAACGCTTTTGAGTTAACGTTATTTAATAGTGACTTTTGCACCATTTTCTTCGAGTTCCTTTTTCAGTTTTTCGGCTTCTTCTTTGGAGACTCCAGATTTGATTTTGGTTGGAGCACTTTCAACCAATGTCTTGGATTCTGCCAAACCGCCACCGGTTGCGTTTTTGACAACCTTAATAACAGGAACTTTTTTGTCTGCCGCAAAACTTTCAAGCACGACATCAAATTCGGTTTTTTCTTCAGGTTTTTCGGCACCACCACCGTCACCGCCTCCAGCCGGAGCCGCCATAACAACAGCACCACCAGCCGCCGGCTCAATTCCGTGAACGTCCTTCAAATAGTCGCTCAACTCCTTGGCATCTTTCAAAGTCAGCGCAACAATCTTGTCGCCCAATTCTTTAATCGTCGCCGAAAATTCTCGTGTTTCACTCATGGAAATGTTTCCTTTCTCGTTTGTTGCGTTTGGAAAACGCATAAAATTGATGGTTAATCTTGTAATAGTTCAACTCTCTACGAATTATCAAGTCTCACACAAACTCAATATCACAACGATTCGAAAAAGTTAAATTCATTACAAGAAGATATTTTGAATGGTAATTCATCTATCCTATTTCAAAACGAACAGTTATCTGATACGTTTTGTAATAATCGTCTTTTCGTTCGATTTGAACGCAAAATCAATTGGATTCTGCGTCATTGCCATCTTTTTCGGCAAGTTTAACAATCTGGCTTGCCAAAGCACCGCCGATAGCGACAAATTGCCCCGAAAGTTTGGCACCAATACCAATAATTTGACCAAGCAACATGGAAATTTGTTCCTCCCGTGTCGGCCATTTGCTGACTTCAACAGCCTGCTCCGCTCCCAACGCTTCGCCATCCAACACGGCTCCTTTAATTTCAAAACCTTGCAGGTTTTTATCCTTTGTCAGTTTTACCAATTCTTTGGCTAACGAAACAATATCCGAAGAACCCCAACAAAGAGCGTAGGAACCCGTCAAATTCTGAAATGCGGCGGCGAGTGGAGTTCCTTCGGTGGCACGCCGTGCCAAACTGTTTTTAATCACCATCAGGTTAATCCCTTTTGAGGCGAGATTTGCCCGAAGATTTTTATTTTTATTCGCGTCAATTCCAGTCAAACCAACCAGAATTAAATATTGAACTCCATCAAGCCGTTGGGCGACAGTATCGGTAATTAGTTGTTTAACAAACTTACTCATTTTAGGCGATTGGCTGCAAGATTCGGAGTAACCATTGAGGCAACGAAAACCTCGAATTACAGCAAAATAATAAATAAATGATCTTTATATTTTAATACGAATATTTTGTACGAATCCCAAAAAAGACAAATTGGTTCGGTAACACGGTTGTTGTGGGAGTACCAAAAACAATGGAAACATGAACGCCGCTTAACCGGCAACACGAACTCCCGGCGACATGGTTGCGGACAGCGTAATACTTTTCACATAAACACCTTTGACAGCTGCCGGTTTAAGATTTTGGACATATTGCAGGAACGCATTAATATTTTCGACAAGTTGGGACTGATCGAATTTGAGTTTACCGACGATGGCGTGAACAATACCAGCTTTATCATTTCGAAATTCGACTTTACCGGCTTTGTATTCTTTGATCGTTTTGGTAACATCCATTGTAACAGTTCCGGCTCGCGGCGAAGGCATTAAACCACGTGGACCGAGAATTTTACCGAGAGGACCGACGAGTCCCATCATATCTGGAGTGGCAATACAGACATCGAAATCTGTCCATCCGTCTTTAATTCGAGCAACAAGATCCACATCGCCAACCGTATCAGCACCGTTATTCCGTGCTTCTTCCGCTTTATCGCCCTTGGCAATAACACAAACGCGAAGCGATTTACCGATACCGTGTGGAAGAACAATAGAACCACGAACAAGTTGGTCTGCCTGCTTCGGGTCAATACCAAGCCGAACAGCGATTTCCACACTTTGGTTGAATTTCAGATTATCGAATTGTTTTAGCAAATTAACAGCGTCTGCTAAAGGCAGCGGAACATCCTGTTTAATTTTTTTGAGATCATTCCGATAACGTTTTGAATGTTTAGACATAAAAATCAATACCAGTTAAGGTTCGGTCACTAATGAAGGTTGCCGACGCGGGAAACCTTCTCCCGTTTTGGTAAAACAATGTTCATGATGTACATTGTTTTCTAAAATTACTTCACAATAGCATACTTTGCTAGTACGTTAAAAATGATATTTCAGAATTGTATTGGAAAATAATATTTTGTCAAAAGGGGGGTAAATTGGAATTTACATAAATTTTTGTTGTTGGCGGGAACAATTGGGGTAATTTGAGAAAATCTTGCAGGTTGTAAGCGTTCACGGTAATTTTCTCGATTGCGTGTTTTTTTGTGATTTGTATTTGTGATTTGTATAAGTTCGGTTTATGACAAATTTACTTGAAAGTATTGAATCGAAGGTGTTGTCGAAAATAATTTGGTACTCTTTCAGCGAAAAATCATCGCCAAATTACTTCACAACAGTTTTGGGTACGCTTGGAAAAGGTGTTAGGCGATTTTATCCAACCAAATACTTGATGCAGACAAACCCGACAATAATAAGAATTGTCAAAGCAACAACACAATAGTTGAAATATTTTTCGATGTGAACTTTAATGGAGGGACCAAAGAAAAAAAGGAGCAAAGCAACAAAATAAAATCTTAGTCCCCGTCCAACAATAGAAGCCATAATCAACATGAAAAGCGAAATATGGCAAACACCCGCCGCAATAGTGAAGATTTTATAGGGAATTGGAGTGAAGGCGGCAATAAAAACCGCCCAGAAATCGTAAGTGTGATACAAATTTTCGACTCTGCCGAAAGTTTCCGGACTGAAAACGTAAGCAAAGAAAAACGCTTGAGTTGTTTCCCAAAGTTTGAGACCGATGTAATATCCGAGTATGGCTCCAAGAACAGAGCCGATCAAACTAATTGTGGCGTACCAAAATGCCCGACGTGGTTTACTCACCGAAAGAGCAATTTGTAACACATCCGGCGGAACCGGAAAAAACGAACTCTCAACAAACGCCAACACAAAAAGAACCGGACTACCATACGGTGTCTCCGCCCACGAAAGAACCCAATCGTAAAGAAAACGAATTGGACGCATTAGAGAATGACTTATATTCATAAATAATGGAAAATTCGGTGGATTTTGTGTTATAAAACGTTGCGGAATTGGGATCAATTTTGCAATTCGACTTGGCTTTGAAATTCGATAATGACTGGTTTTTGAGTTCGTGAGCGGCGTTTCCGTTTGGATTCGCACCATTCTTTGGTCATTTGTTCGAACACATCCGGCGACTCATACCGAATCACTCCTCCCGCTTCGGGCATTGGTCCGATTAACCCCTTGAAGATCGGACGACCACGAAGTGTAATATCAGTACTGCAATCATCCGTGCCAATTTGAATATGACGATGCCGAATCTCTTCTTCCGTCATGTAATCCCGAATACGATAATCTCCTTCCGGTCCTCGCGTTACAACCCGATAAATATGTCGTTTCATAGTATTTCCTTTCAATATTAAATGATTATTTTGATGAAATGGATTATTCGTTTTACGAATGATGCCAATCAAACGAAATCATGTCTGACATTCAAAATCGTCCGAAAACCGATTGGAAACAACGTTTTTTCCACTCCATTGTTTTTTGCGAAGAAACAGTTTTCCCGGCTCTTTCGGCACATCCCGATTTACGGTATAATATGCGACAATCATTATGTTTGTACTACGAAATTTTTGTACTATAAAAATTTTCTCCCAAAACTTTTTACCGAAAACCAGTTTCCAACTTATTATTCCCATGAACCGTAAAAAATCTTCTATTCCGCAAGAATCTTCAATAACCACAAAACCGGAAGAACCGACAAATAATGTTCGGGTTATTCGGGAATATGTCGAAGCGTTGGCAACCGCTCTTGTGTTGGCGTTTTTCTTTAAGGCGTTTGTTGCGGAAATGTTTATTATTCCGACCGGCTCAATGGCAACAACCTTGATGGGGCGTCACAAAGATGTCTGTTGCGAACAATGTGGCTTTCCCTTTCAAATCAGCGCCAGTGAAGAATCCAACGACGGCGCCGAACATCCACGTAGTAATTTGCCAAGTGTTTTAGCCGGAACATGTCCGCAATGTCGTAACACAATGTATGTCGGCAAAAATAATGTTGACAACAAAATATTTCAATCGTTCAATGGTGATCGAATTTTTGTTAATAAATGTCAATTCGATTTTCGCGAACCTTCTCGTTGGCATGTGACGGTATTTCGCTATCCGGGCAAACCGCAAGTGAATTATATTAAAAGACTGGTCGGAGTTGAAAATGAAACGGTTTTGCTTCGTAACGGCGATGTGTTTGTCAAAAAAGACGGCGAAACGGAATTTACGATTCAACGAAAACCGCTCCGAGCATTGTGTTCGATGTTGCGTCCGGTTGACGACAATGATTACGTTATTCCGAAACTACACCAAATCGGTTTGCCAACTCGTTGGTTCGACGACAAGGGAAATTGGGATCGATCCGAAGATTACAAATCGTTTCAAATAACAACCGATGTTGCGGCAAATTCAGCAACGGAAATAACATGGTTGAATTATCGACATATTGTTCCTTCGTCCGATGACTGGTATTATTTGTCGCAAGAAACGTTACCGCCGCAGGGGTTGGTTAATAATCAACAACTGATTACCGATTTTGTCGGTTATAATTCGGGTATTGTTTATTCGCCGGATCAACCGATTCTGTCTGATTCGGGATTGACGATTTCGACGCGGGAAGTTCAGCGCAACGGAAAACTTCGTAAAGAATTTTTTTGTCAGAAAAATCTAAATGGTTTGGGTTTAAATTGGGTTGGTGATTTGGCGGTTGCGTGTCGGTTGCGTGTTGAACAACCACAAGGATTGTTTCTGTTGCGGTTAGTCAAAGGCGGAGTTGTTTTTCTGTGCAGTATTGATCTTCATTCCGGTAACGCGACGCTTTCGATTCCTGATTTTCCTGAATTTCCGTTAGCGGTTGCGCCGACGCCGCTTTATCGTTCGGGAACATTTGATCTGATGTTTTGTAACTGTGACGAAGAACTGCGTCTTGTTGTCAACGGCAAAGAAATTAATTTTTACGAAAAAGGGCGTTACGATTTTTTGTGTCAACCGAACAATTTATTGGCGCGGGATCGAAGTCCCAACCAACTTGATCTGGTTCCGGCAGGAATTGGTTCTCAAGGAGCGAGTGTTCGCGTGGAACATCTCAAAGTGTTACGTGATTTATATTATATCGCCTGTGATCGTTTGCTGGATTTGCAATGTGATTTACTGAATCCGCCATTTCGTGACGAATATTCTTTGATGGAAAATACTGTTAATAAAATTTTCGCCAATCCGGAATATTGGCATCATTTCGGCAAAACAAATTCCGTGAGTTTCGAACTGGGTAAAGATCAATTTTTAATGCTTGGTGATAATAGTACGCGAAGTTCGGATGGACGTCTTTGGCGGCGTGATGGTGTTCCGCTTTATGTTGATCGGACACTTTTGATTGGCGAAGCTGTTTTTGTTTATTGGCCTCATGGTCTTCGTATTCCCGGAACACGAATTGCGCTGATTCCCAACTTGCGAAAGTTACGATTTATCGATTGATCTTATTGTAACTTCTCTTTTCGTTTGAACCGCCCAAAATATCGAGAACGTCAAGAACATAAAATTCATTACAATTACACAAAAATTCCGTTGAAGAATTATCTTTTTTATTCCATGAGCAATCGTTTTTTTCTTGATCCGGCAATCTCAACGATTGAAGATGATCGTGTCATTTTGAGCGGTAACGAAGCTCATCATTTTGTTCGTGTTATGCGTGGCAAAGTGGGCGATGAAATTATTTTGTTTGATGGTTCTGGTTTTTCGTACCGATGTTCGGTTGAGTCGGTTGGTAAAGCGACAGTAACCGCTCATGTTCTTGAAACATTAACAGACAATATTGAATCGTCAATTCGTTTAACGGTGGCGACAGCGTTACCCAAAGGTGATCGGCAACATTTTTTGGTAGAAAAATTAGCGGAGTTGGGAGTTGCTCGTTTTATTCCGTTACGGTTGGAGCGAAGTGTTGCGCGTTCGGATGCGGCGGTGGCGCAACGGTTACGGCGTTATGTTGTCGAAGCGGCAAAACAATGCGGTCGAAATGTTCTTATGGAAATCACAAACGAAATGCCGCTTACGGAGTTGAATGATTTTTTGACACAACAAAGAAATGTTACAAAATACTTGCTTCATCCTCTTTCTCTTGGAGTGGTGGGGCAAACCACACTGCGAACGATTCTTGCCAACGAATTACCGAAACAAATTGCGGTGCTTATTGGACCGGAAGGCAGTTTTACGGAGCATGAAATTGCAATGGCGTTACGATTTGGTTTCCAACCGCTTGATCTTGGAGCCAGAATTTTACGTACTGAAACTGCATGTTTAGCGGTTGCCTCTGTTTTTCTGACCTGTTCCTGAAACAGATCAATCCGTTTCAATTTTTTTGATTTGTTTTTATGGGTTTGTTGGGAAAAGTGGGTTAAAGTAAGGTATAAGTTGGATTCGGCTATTTTATGCAGTAAAAGTTGAATCGTTTCGTATTTCAATATTTTACTGCGTTACAAGATAGTAAATAATCATTCGAGTGAAA
>JAIRTV010000122.1 GCA_031254675.1 Planctomycetaceae bacterium
CACAAATCGGACAACACCGTAAACAACAAAAATAGAAAAACCGACTTTTCATTCATCTGAACGCCCTTGATATGAAAAAAATTATTCTTGACAAATATTTGTGTGTCCGTTGCGGACAATGTATTGGAGCTTGTCCCGCTCGTTTGTTTGATCGCCCCACTCTCAACGATTATCCCGAAACCATCGAAAATGCAGACGAATTTTGTATTTCGTGTCATCATTGTCTCGCGGTTTGTCCGGTTCACGCTCTTTCAATTGATGGAATTGACGGAACAATGTGTCTGGATTTTGTTCGGGAAAGTTTTCCGCGTTTCGAACACATCGCCACTCTCGCCCGAATGAGACGTTCAATCCGCCGTTACGCCGATAAACCATTGGAAAAACAAGTCATCGAACAATTACTCGATGTTGTACGTTGGGCTCCTTCGGCAAAAAATAAACTCCCCGTCAAATGGCTCGTCGTCAATAATCGAAACAAAGTTCTAGAATTAGAAGAACTCGTCGTCCAATGGTTGCGGTCTCAACCACAACTCTCAAACGTACGCGAAGTCAACGAACCAAATGGGATTTTTCGCGGTGCGCCGTGTGTTGTTGTCGCCTACACAGACGCAACCGCCCTCTGGCCGGCAATGGATACCGCCATCGCCGTCGAAACTCTTGACCTTTGTGCAACCGCAATGCGTCTCGGAGCTTGTTGGGCAGGATATTTCATAAGAGCTTCTCAAAATGATCCAACAATCAATCGTTGGCTCGGTTTAAGCGAAACGGAAATAGTTCATGGAGGGTTAATGTTGGGCTATATCGGCGACGAAGCCTATCAACGTGTTCCGTATCGCCCCGAATTAGAATTGCGGTGGATCTAGCCCCAATAATTTGTAAATGTCTATTTTTGAATTTTATCGCCTAACATTCATCGTAACATTCATAAACAGTCGCGTGCCAATTCAGGCAAACAACTCAAATCACTCTTCGACAAAATATCACCTACACTCGGATGATTCATCTCAACAACAACTCCACAACATGTCGAAATAACCCGAAATGTTGACCCATTTCCCTCACCGCCCCGCGAATGCTAGGAAAAATTCATCCATTTCAAATCCCTTATGCGACCAAACGACTCAAACAATTCCCGAATTTACTGGCAACTTCCTTTATTACTCTATCTTGCAACCTGGTTGACCACAACAGGTTTTCGATTTGATTTTGACGACGGTGTTGTTTACCGATTCTTTCTGTCCTTAATGCTTCGCCCGTTTGACAGCGATTTGTCAGGAGAAGTATGGCTGGAGTTTTGTCAAAAACTTTATCAAGGGATTTTGTTTTCGGTGCCGTTGATGTTGATTCTGACGTGCCATGAGTTGGGGCATTTTATCCAAATGAAACGATATGGAGTTCGGAGTAGTCTTCCCTATTTTATTCCCATGCCGATTGGTCCATTCGGAACGCTCGGAGCGGTTATCGCAATGGACGGACGTATTCCCAACGCTCGTGCGTTGTTTGATATAGGAATTTCCGGTCCGCTTGCCGGATTGATTCCGACATTGTTTTGTCTTTATTACGGTATCAAATGGTCTTATTTCGTACCGGTTTCGCTCAGCGGCGACATGACATTCGGCAACCCGTTGCTATTTCAATCCATGACGTACTGGATTTTCGGAGCAACTCCGGCAGATGTGATTTTATCGCTTCATCCGGTCGGATTGGCGGGTTGGGTCGGATTGTTTTTGACTTCGCTAAACCTCATGCCATTCGGACAACTCGACGGCGGACATGTCTTTTACGCCTTGCTCGGACGCCGCTCCATCAACGTTTCATGGGGCGTCTTTTATGTGATCATTATTCTGGTTATTTGGTTTCGACTATGGCATTGGTCGTTGATTTTAATTCTGCTCGCTTGGATCGGAATTACGCATCCGCCAACCGCCAACGAAAATGTCCGACTAACTCCTTTACGCCAAATCCTCGGTTGGGGAATTTTGGCGTTTATCGTACTCGGCTTCACGCCAACTCCCATCATCATCAACGATTCGCCACAAAATACCGAACCACCAAAAATATATTGCCTGGATTCCACAAGAAATATAACTATTGCGGAAGAAATTGATGGGCGTTAGGAATTTCCCAACTCCGCTCGACAGTGCAACAGCGTAAATCCGCCAAACCTGACGCTATCAATCACAACCCGCCAATCACATCAATATAAGAATATTGTCCTCTGTTGTTCGCGGCAAGTTTTCGCAGAAAGTTTGATTCGTGGTTCGCCCCAACACCAAACTGAATAACATTGATCTGTGACCGAAGACCATTTTTACGCCCAATCGTGTCAAGTTGCCCAGAACTCAACGCGTGCGCTTCGTCGCCGTCCGTCAGAAAAAAAATAACATCAGGACGATGTGTAACCGCTTCGAGTAACGGTTTCAGATGATTCGTGCCGCCAACCGGCGTAATACCTTCAACAAACCGTTTGGCATTTTCTTTGTTCTGGTCGGTTGCTTCCGGCATTTGACGGTTCGATCTCCAACACGTCATATTTTCATTGTAAAAAATAATATTGAACCGATACAAATTTTCAAGCGAATCAATACATTGGATCAACTCCGTCTTAGCCGCCCGAATCGGACGTGCCGCATACTCGCTCATGCTGCCCGAACGATCAAACACAAAAACAAACGAATTACCCGTACCTTCCGTGCCAAAAACACGCAATGTCTTCCCATTTCCTTTTCCGTTGCCGAAAACCGACAATTGATCACCACCAATTTTGGTATCGCCGGGATTGGGAGCACTAAAGATATTGGGGTTGGCGGTTTGGCGAGACGCAGAATGAACACCAATCGCGTCGGGAAGATTATGACTCAAATCCGTTTCGGAAAGATTACCGTCAAGCATCTGTTCCAATGTCGGAGCGGTTGTGGTTTCGTTGACTCGATTGGGATTGTTTTCACCAAATTCGTTGTCGTTGCCATCCACGTAAACTTTTTGGTCGCCGGAATCTTTTTTGAGAACAATTCCACCAGATGCCCATTGATCCCCCGGTGCAGTTGCCGGTTCTGGAAAAAGCCGCAAACAACACAAAATTAAGAGAAAAATACAAAAATGAAACAAAACAGAACCAATCCATGACGGAATTTTAATTCGACCGGAAGATTGGTTTTGAGGCAATTTTTTCGTTTCCATAAAACAGTTTTACCGGTAATGTACGTTGGTAAAACACGATCAAATGTTTTTTGAGTCTTTTTGTACGTTTCTTTCAAACAAACCGCTCATCCGTCTCAACAGGATTTCACCGATTTCAACACTGACTTCAATAAGGCATCAGGAGACGGATTGTCGAAATGGAACACCAAAACGCAAAGGACACACGATAAGGTGTCCCGACAAAACCGAACAAATCCAAACAATACCGAACGAAATCGGACAAAGTTGAATCAAGTGATAATTTTTGGGTGTTGGGAAAATGTCGGATATTAAAGTTGTGCTTTAGCGACTGGCACGGCGTCAACACATTGTTGTGCGACGATTTTGAGTTCGCTATAGATTTTGGCGGATTCGTCGGCATTGCCTTGTTTTCCGGCAAGCTCCAACGCCGCGCAAAGTGGATGGAGTTTGGATGCACCAAGAACACTGGCGGTGCCTTTCAATCGGTGGGCGGCTTTGCTCACAGCTAAAAGATCGCCGTTTGCCAGTTGGTTTTCCATTTCGGTAGTATCGTTTGGAACTTGTACTAAAAACTCGTTCAATACGGATTCGACGACCATTTTTGAGCCGCCGCATTGTTCCATAAGTGTTTCCATGCTGAAAGGAAGTTCGCTACTCATTAGTTTTGGATCTCCCAAGATTAAAAATAGATGTGTTAAATAGGAAATTGTCTGAAACTCATCATTTCCCGTTTGCTATAACAGGGAAAGGTATAATCATACACTGTTTTCGCAAACACTTCAAGACTAACGTCAAAAATTTCCTTAACACTCACAAGAGTATTCCCTGACTGGCTGTTAAAATCAGTAAAAGATGAAATAAACCGGTTTATTATTTTCAATATGATAAATTGGAAACGGAGTTTTACTTGTTGCGAAATTAGAAAGAGGATCGGTCGAATGTAAGCAAAATTGACACACCAAATGACATTATTAAATGCGTTCGATCTTTTGCTTGACACAACAAAGATTCTATCTACAATATTTCAAACTTGAATCAAGGAAAATTTTGTAATATTTCCATCGTTTTTATGTTTTTCTACTTTAACCGCAACGTATGCTAAGATTTTTTATTATCTTTTTTTGTGTTGTGGATATTTCGAATGTTGGATAATCGGTACGATATTCTTGTTATTGGAGCGGGTCATGCCGGCGTGGAAGCGTCTTTGGCGGCGGCACGATTGGGTTGGCGAACAGCTTTGCTAACCCATAATCTTGATACTATCGCTCAGATGAGTTGCAATCCCGCAATTGGCGGAATCGGTAAAGGACATTTTGTACGTGAAATTGATGCGTTGGGCGGGGCAATGGCTCAGGCAATTGACGCAACAGGAATTCAGTTCCGCATGTTGAACCGCCGCAAAGGTCCCGCAATGCAAGGACCACGAGCACAAGCAGATAAAAAAGCCTATCAACTGAAAATCAAACAGATTCTCGAAAATCAACCCAATCTCGAATTGCGACAAGAAAATGTCGTAGGACTTACAGCAATTCCTCTCGATTCGGAAAAAACAGTTACGGAAAATTCGACACAAAAACGTTATAAAATTTCCGGTGTTCTTCTTGACGACAACAGTTCGATTTTGGCGGAAGCGGTGGTATTATGTTGCGGGACATTTTTGAACGGCGTACTGCATTTCGGTGAGCGACGGATTTCCGGTGGTCGTGCGTCGGAACCGGCGGCGATTGGTTTTAGTGATTCGTTACGAGATTTTGGTATTCGCGTTTGTCGTTTCAAAACCGGTACTCCGCCGCGAATCAATGCTCGAAGTATTGATTATTCGAAACTGATACTCCAACCCGGTGATTCCGAACCGATACCGTTTTCGTTTTTGAATGATTCTATTTCAAATGAACAGATTCCGTGTTGGGTTACCTACACCAATCCGACGCTCCATCAATTTATTCAGGAACATCTTAAACAGGCTCCGGCTTACAGTGGTCAAATTCAATCGGCAGGTCCTCGTTATTGTCCGTCTATCGAAACGAAAATTGATCGGTTTGGTGACCGCGAACGTCATCAATTATTTTTGGAGCCGGAAGGTAGAACAACGAATGAAGTTTACATCAATGGTTTTTCGACGAGTTTTGGGCGAGAGATTCAAGATCGGATGATTCGAATGATTGATGGTTTGGAACATGCGGAGATTATGCGTTACGCTTATGCGATTGAGTACGATTATGTTCCGCCGGATCAACTTCGTATGACATTGGAAACCAAGGCGGTTGAAGGGCTTTATCTTGCCGGTCAACTGAACGGCACAACCGGTTACGAAGAAGCGGCGGCACTCGGTCTGATGGCGGGAACTAATGCGGCATTGAAAATTGCCGGACGCGAACCATTTTTGTTGCAACGTGATGAAGCCTATATTGGTGTGATGATTGACGATTTGGTAACACGCGGCGTGGACGAACCGTACCGCATGTTCACAAGCCGCGCCGAATATCGACTGCTTTTGCGTCACGATAACGCCGACCGACGATTAACACCAATAGGCGCAAAAATCGGACTTGTCGATGAAAAACGGTTCAATCGATTGCAACAAAAATTGAATGATATTGCGACGATCAATCAGATTCTTGCAACAACTTACGATGCCCATGGTTCTATGTTGAAATTTTTAGCCCGACCGGAAACGACATGGGACGAAATAACGCAACGGATTCCTCAACTTGCTTCATTTCCGAAACAAACAGCGGAACAAGTTTGTATTGATGCCAAATACGACGGTTATATTAAACGGCAAGAAGTGGATATTGAACGAAGCCGAAAACTTGCGGAACAACGTATTCCCGATGATATCAATTACGCAACAATGAAACATTTACGGAGTGAAGCACGCGAAAAACTGGAAAAAATCCGTCCGATTAATCTTGCTCAAGCCGGTCGGATTAGCGGAATTACTCCGTCGGACATAACTGTTTTAACGGTTTATCTGAAATGAACCGCCCAAACAGAAAATGTAACAGAAATTAACGCAACTATTATTAACATGTTCTAGAGCGTATCAGAAATTGGTATGGAATTGTAAAATCGTACAAGGGAATTTCTAAACACCTTTTCTTGTTTTTTTGTTATAATTTTTTATGATATATCTTAATCTTCCCTATTTGAATTTTTTCC
>JAIRTV010000124.1 GCA_031254675.1 Planctomycetaceae bacterium
AAAACGAATAGAATCATACTACTGTTGGGCAGAGCGGAAATAATCGAAACGGAATTTTTGGTCAACGTTTTTTGTATAAAAAAATGAATTGACCACCGCCCAAACAGAATCTCTGGAAAAACTCGCCAAAAATTGCTAACAAAACAATCGTTGCGTTCGTACGGGATTGCCTCCAAGTGAACGACGTAATCACAAAAAAACCGAAACGAAAATTTTGGCTTTTTTTGTTTCTTTGTTTGCGTTGACTATGTTCACAGCAATTTTCGTCCGTAAATAATGGAGTGAAAACCATTCGGCGAAACATGGCTTCGTTTTCTGAGCAGCAAAAAAACATTGCTGATGATTGACAAACTCTTTTTGATTGGATACGATAACCGTTTGTTTAAAACTCATTCGTCAATCAGATGTCATTGGGAACAAATGTTGTTGGGAATTTCGGTTGAAGCAGGAATCGCATTCGGTTTTGAGAAATAAGAGTTTTTACCTTGTTTTTTGTTGTAAAAAATAGTAACGATTAAAATATTTTGAATCAATGAGTTCCCATCAATTTAAAATCAAAGCCGTTCAAAGTCGCATTGAAAAATGAAACGGTCAATTGATTAAATGAATGTACGATTTCAACGAATGATTTTTTTTCTATTTTATTAACAGTAACTTTGAACAATTTGGAGATGATGAACGATGACAATTCAATTTGATCGACGTAACGGTCAGGAGACGATTTCTTCTGCTAATCCGGCGGAGATTTGGAGTAATTGGCAAAACGAAAAAGAGGTTTGGCTTTTTATTGCTCCGCATGATGATGATATTGTTAGCGGTGCCGGTTTGACTTTTCTTGCGGCTCTTCAGCACAAGATCGAAATTTTTGCTGCAGTTATTTCAAATGGTCGCATGGGATATTGTACGCATGAGCAACGCCAGACAATTGCTCGCGTTCGCCGTGAAGAAACACGAGCGTCTTTTTCGTATCTTGGATTACCTCAGGAAAAGCTTTATTTGTTCAATTATGACGATGGAACGTTGTTACAAAATATGGGGCGGCGTTTTGCGAGCAATCCGGACGATCTCAACATTATTGCTGGCGGAATTGGTTTGCAAAATACGTTGACGTGGTTATTACGAGAAGTTCGACCGACGCGAATTTTTATTCCCAACCGTCTTGATTTACATCCTGACCACAAGGTTGTGCATTACGAAACGGTTATTAGTATTTTCCATGCGCAAGGCGGGATTTGGCCGGAATTGGGTGTTGCGATTGATACGCTTCCGTTTTTGTACGAATACGCAACTTACAGCGATTTTATCAAGCCGCCGAATATTCGTGTTCGTGTTCCCGACACGTTGACCGAACAACGGCTTCAAGCACTTGCCTTGTACAAAAGCCAGTTGCAAATAGAACTACTCGTCAAAGAACTTCGTAAAGCCGGCGGAAACGAATATTTGCTCGAAATGGCGTTCGAAATTTTCAAACCGGAAAAATATGAAACGTTATTTTAATCAATTGCATCTTGTCGCAAATAGAATTTTCGTACAAAAACGACCATTCGTTTGCGACACGTCACACATCGCAAACCACACGCCACACTGTTGACAGGTTGTTCGCTTCCATCCATAATTATTTTCACAATTTGATTATTTGATTGTCTTTTGCATTTCACGTGGGAAATTACAGAATATCGTCCTGCACACATTATTGTAACTATGAGATCGCCACTATTTTCGGTCAACATCAATCCGCTTTTATTGCGGGAACTTCGGCAACAAGTTCGCAACCGGTTTATCATTACGCTAATCAATTTGTATGTTGCGGTTTTGGTGTTGGTGTGTCTGGCGAACCTGTTGTTTCAGCAAAATTCCTTGCAAATTCATGGTGTCGGCGGAATACTTTTTAGTGGTTTGGCGGTTACGATGGGTATTGCCTGTTTTTTTGCTGTTGTCGTTTACACCGCGTTTACAACCGCGTCCGAACGAATCAACAACGATCTCATGTTCACGTCCGCACTAAAACCCTCTACAATCGTTTTCGGTAAAGTGTTTGCTGGAGCGATTTTAACCGTGTTGCTCATGAGTATCACGGCTCCGTTTGTGATGGTTGCTTATTTGTTACGTGGTCTCGATATCGAAATGGTTGCGAGAACATTTCTTGGTCTTTTTGTGATGATTCAAGTTTGTAACGGAATCGCAATTTGTCTTTCTTCGAATATTCGGACAAAAACTCAAATGGTTGGCATCATCTGTGGTGGTTTTTTTGTGTTCATGACTCTGCTCAATTTTATCATCTCTTTCATTTATTTCCCATTCGGTAGCGGCGTCAATCCATGGATACAACTATTCTGGTTATTTCTGCTGATCGGGTCAATTTATTCTATTTTTCTTGCTGCCGCCATTGCGTCAATTGCTCCTTCCACATCAAACCGTTTACTGCCCATCCGTTTAACCGTAACAGTGATTTATTTCGGTTCGCTTCTGATAAGTTTTGTTTTCTCGTCACCTATGGTTGCGGGTATGCCATTGGGAATGACGACCGATACCGTGGTTATTTGGGTTTATGTGTGGATGGGAATCTTAGCCGTACTTATGCTCATGCCTGTCTGTGAACGCGAAACATGGAGTAGGCGAATAAAAAGAACATTACCGAAAAACCGATTTTTTCGTGCGGTTTTGTTTCCGTTTTATACCGGTTCCGCCAACAGTTTGGTCTGGCTCGCTTTATTGGGATTCGGAATTTTTGTTGTGGTCATCACACAAACGGAAGAATTTTTCAACACTGCTGCGTTTGATTGGTTGTTGTTTTCGTTTAACTGGCTTTTGTTTTCATTTGATTATTGCGTAACGGCAATGTTTCTGCGCATGTATTTTTTTCCGAAAAAGACGACGCCGGAACAAACATTGGGGATTGTGTTATGTTTATTTTTGTTTTGCGTTCCTGGTGGAATGTTCGCCTGTTTTTTGCTTCACAATTCGGCATCGTCAACATTTGATTTTTATAGTGCGTATCGGCAAAGTATTTTTTCGGTGTTGAATCCGTTTTTGTTGAATGAAGAAACTCGTGAGCCGCATTTTTTTGCTTTATTTTGGGGACTTGGACTTCTTGTGTTGCTTTTGAATTGGTTTCGACTTCGTGTTTGGCATTTTTCTCCGTACGATGTTGACGAGACGATGACTTTGGAACAAGCAATTGCGGCAATTCGTGAGGCGGAAGCCAATCCGCTTGTTCAAAGTGATCAGGAGCGACTCCAAAAAGAACAAACCAATTCCAATGCCGTCATTCCAATTTCCTGATCTTTAACCTTTAACCCAAAATCTTACCCCCAATAATTCGATGCTTAATATTGCTCTTGAAAAACGAAACGATTTATTAGGAGTCTCTGTTGTCAAGGCTTTGAAAAGCCGACATTTTGAAGCTTATTATTACAAAACCTGTGTGGAGGCGGTTGAAAAGATTCTCCGAATTATTTCGAAAAAAGAAAGTGTTTCTTGGGGTGGTTCCACAACACTTGAAGAAATTGGTTTGCTCAAACGGTTGCGTGAGGAGTACGAGATGGTGTTAGACCGCGATCAGACAACAACAATTGCCGACCGTTACGAAGCAATGCAAAAAGCATTTTTTTGCGACAATTATCTGATGAGTGCCAATGCGATTAGCGAAGATGGGCAACTGGTCAATGTGGACGGTAACGGCAATCGAATTGCGGCGATGGCGTTTGGTCCTAAGCGGGTGATTGTTGTTGCGGGAATCAACAAAGTGGTGAAAACATTGGGCGATGCTATTACCCGAGCCAGAACTCACGCTTCGCCGATCAATGCTCAACGAACAACCAATATCAAAACGCCTTGTATGCTTACGGGAGTTTGTGAAGATTGCCAATCTGTTGATTGTATTTGTTCGTATATTGTTACGACAAGAATCAGTCGTCCACAAGGGCGAATCCACGTTGTTCTTATTGGGGAAACGTTGGGTTTTTGAGTGGTTGGTGCTTTGTTGATGTTATTGTTCCTTGCGTGTTCTCCTCATTTCTTTTTTTGCTTTTTTTGAGGAGGAGTTGAGATTCTCTTGTTTTCAGATCATCATTGTCGTTTCACGCGAATATTGTTACGAACTCGATCTTGGAGAAAGGAAAATTTTTGTAAACTGGATTTTTACAAATTTCATAACTAGTTATATCAAAAGGATTGATAATCCAATTTTACTCAATTTTTGCACATGATGAAACGACAAAGTTGTAAACACAGTATATGATACAATAATAAGACAAAATCGGGTGATTTTAATGTTTCAAACCCTTTTATTTACAGTGTAAAACACAACTTTCAAAAGTCAAATTACTCACTTAAAATCATTAAGGTACTTGCAAGTCTTGATATTTTTTACTATGATTGTTCGACAGTGAAACGATCCTTTTATGCCTTCAATGGATTTGCGTTTGAAATGTACGATTATTTATTTGACACTTGATTAGTGGATATGGAAACATGAGCGTTCTTATTGCAATAATTACATTGATAAGTTTTGTCATTTTAACTTTGATTATTGGGGTTTCTCATCCCGACCAAGTTTTTGGGTTAGAAAAGACATTTATTGGAAGTTGTATCAGCGCAGGGTTATTGATTGTAGGATGGGGAACGCTTTTCATGGTCTACTTTTTTTTATCTGTACTTCATCATAAAATAAAATATCGCAGGAAAAACATACCTGCTCAACAAGATACAACAACTCAATATGACCAAGACTGTCCGTACTCAACGGTTGGCTGTTGCGCTTGTCCGAAAGATTTGCAATGACTTAAAATTTCCTTCCTACATTTTATGATCATATTGGTTCTGCTTTATATGCAACAATGAATCCTCACAACCAAACATCTCTCGCAAAGTTTTTTATTAATTTTCATAAAATAACACATGATAAAATGTCTTTACATAGTAAAGCAGGAAAACAAGCACTTGAACAAGTTAAGAATGTTCAAAACCACCAAATTCCAATTGCAGTTGGATTTACTTTTGATCTTGAACTTGTTACAACAACAACTGACTTAAAACAGGGTATATTTTTGTCGTTTGGTATTACTACTTATACCAATTGGTCTCCCCATCCAAGACGTATTTTTGGTTCAGTTTCTGCCCATGCTGGCTCAATATGGAATCTACAAACAATAGATGGATATAAAGGGTTCTATAACGACTTAGGTATCCAATTTGGTGCGGGTATTGTGACTACAGGCGTAAATTATTTCT
>JAIRTV010000145.1 GCA_031254675.1 Planctomycetaceae bacterium
AAATGTGTACGATATGACAGTGGCGGAAACGCTGAAGATCGTGATACTGCCGGAGATTGTTCTATTCTTGTTACAGGGTATTGGAGAACTTCCGGCATGGGACGTCCTGTAACATACGATTTTGCCGGTTCTGCTGTTGCAAGCGGTGATAATGGAGCAACAACCAATGGGAGAGGTTAAAGAAAAAGTCTAATAAAAAAGGAAATTGATAACCGCTCAAAGTCTATTGAAAATCATTTTTTACAATTCCGCACCAATTTCTGATATGCTCCAAAGACTCTCCTTGTGCCTTGTTGTAATTTTGGTGTTTCAGAAAAGTTTTGGGTTAGCTTTCTGTTATTCTGTGATTTCTTTAACCGTAACGTGTTGTTCATTCTGAGAGACATTCTTGATAAACGGGGAATGAGCGGTCTTGTATTCTGTGGTCATTGGTGATATTGTATTGACTAATTCACGAACACTAGACGTGTTCCTAACTTTCCTTTTTCACAAAATAG
The DNA here is from genome assembly GCA_031254675.1 of Planctomycetaceae bacterium. Taxonomy (GTDB): domain Bacteria; phylum Planctomycetota; class Planctomycetia; order Pirellulales; family Thermoguttaceae; genus WRKP01. The sequence continues at coordinate 498 of JAIRTV010000145.1, forward strand.
AATCAACAAGGAGTATTACCATGATTAGGCAACAGCCACAATCATCACGTCGCCGTTTTCTTCGGACAACTCTTGCAGTTCCGGTTTTGGCGGGTTCTGGAATTTCCGCGTTTGTTGCGGGAACAACCGGAGCAAAAGAAACTATTTCCACAACAAATTCCACAACAAAAGAAACTCATGCCGAAATTTCAAAAAGCGGCGAAATCAAGTTTCAACTTGGATTGGCATCGTACACCACCCGAAAATTTGACCGCACTCAAACGCTTGCCATGTCCCGTCGAGCAGGTTTGAAACATATTTGCCTCAAAGATTTTCATCTGAAACTCACTTCGACCAATGAAGAATGCGCCGCCGCTGCTCAAGAATGTCGGCAAATCGGAATTAATCTTTACGCTGGCGGGGTTATTTACATGAAAAAACCGGAAGATGTTGAAAACGCATTCCGTTACGCTCAAGCCTGCGGAATGACCACGATTGTCGGCGTTCCCGAACCAGCGGTGTTGCCAATTGTAGAACAACACGTGCAAAAAACCGGAATTTATGTTGCTATTCACAATCATGGACCCGGCGACAAAGTTTACCCAACTCCAGAATCAATTATCGAGAAAATCCAAACTCTTGACCAACGAATTGGACTTTGTGTTGATATTGGTCATACGGCACGAATTGGCGTGGATGTTGCGGAAACGTTCCGAAAATACAAAGATCGACTTTTCGATTGCCATTTCAAGGACGAAACCGAAATGAACCCAAAAGGGCAAACTTGTATTTGTGGACGAGGCGTTTTGGATCTGCCCCATTATCTAATGACGTTAAAAGAAATTGGCTATGACCGAATCGTGTCTTTCGAATACGAAGCCGACGAAAAAGACCCTTTGCCGGGACTCATGGAATCTGTCGGATATATTCGCGGTATTCTCAGAATGTTGTAGAACATTGTCGTTGTCGCGACAACAGGTTGAATTGTTGAGAACGGGTTGGAGGGGTTCAAGATGTTTCCGGCTTAATGTTCATGTTCCGGTTCTTTGGACTCCAGATTCATTTGCATCGGCGATTCGCGAATCAGAAAATCGTGAACCCGTTTAAAATCAGGATCGGTTAAGGCTTGGATTACTCGTTCTTCTTCCGTCGATTTTGATGTGGTTCCTGTGCCGATATTGTCGGAAGCAATATTTTTCGTCTCGGCAGGAAGAACAATCGGCTGCTCCACAGCAACCCGCAATTGGCTCTGAAGGAATACCTGCCAAAACGAACCGCTCAGAAAACCAATAAAAAATACCACAAAGATCAAAATAAGCAACAAAATATGTTGTTTCATCATTAGTAAACAAATAAAACGATTGAATAAATGAAACACGGAATACACGGAAAAAGAATGAGGATAAAACAATTCCACTGACTAATCAATAACGGAAAATTATTATTTTTCTATTCTCTATTTTTCTCTTGCGGCAACCTATTCTCTCATGATGTCTTTCCAATTGGAAGATTGAAAGGTTTGGCTCTTTTGATAGAGTACAATTTTAGCGGACACATTGTCAAGTGTTTCAATTAAGGCGATTGCTTGTTCCGGTTGCATGACGGCAACCGCCGAAGCCAATGCGTCAGCTTCGGTTGCGGTCGGAGCGGTAACATGAACCGTGCAAGGTGTGGTCAATCCGAGACCGGTTTTCGGATCAATAATGTGAGAATATGTTACGCCCCGAATTTCAACAAATTGGAATCGATCACCGGAAGTGGCGATAGCGATTTGTTCCATGGGAATGGTTTCGTTGCCGTTGAGATTAATTTTCCAACCGCCCGACGGTGACTTGCCAACCCGAATATCTCCACCGGCATCAATCAAAATCGTTGCAAGACCATGCTTTTGAATTGCCTCAAATGCCCGATCAATCGCATAACCTTTGGCAATACCGCCAAGATCAAATTTGACGCCGGATTTCAGAATTTGAACGCGGTGGGTTAATTCGTCGAGAGTCCAAAGATAATTGCCGACAAGTTCCCGTGCCTGATTGAGGTAACGCTGTTTCGGTAATTCCTTTTGCCGCCTTGAACGTCGCCAAAGACGAACAAACGGCGCAACAGTAATATCAAACGCCCCATCGGAAATATTGCTAAAATATTTTGCCGATTTCAGAACAGCAAAAAGATCGTCGCTCACCGCAACCGATTCTGGCGGATTGGGAATAGAAGAATCAAATTTGGCACAAAGTTCGGCGAGTTCGCTTTCGGAATCGTAATCGCTCATGATTTTGTTGAGAACACGAAAACATTCGAAGGCGTCTTTTGTTGCTTTTTGAGCGAGTTCTGTGGATTCGGCGTACAAAATAATCCGAACCGGTACGCCCATGTGTGTCTCTTCAAACTCAAACCGTTCCGCTACAGAAAATGCGGAAGTAAAACAAAACGTGAAAAAAAGAAATAAAAAAAACACCAAAACTCTCATGCCAATCATAAACTCACGTTTTACACGAACACGGAATACACAGAAAATATGGAAAATTTTTTATTTGGTCTTTTCCTCTAATCTTCTGTGTATTCCGTGTTCAATCTTTTAATTGCCAAACCAATCTATTTTTTTTCAACTCAAAACTTTGGCTTATTCTAATTCGTTGGTATCGGCGTAAGAAGACGATTTGGTTTTATTTTTGTCGGAATTTTTTTTCTTCTCTTCTTCCTCTTTGGCAATTTTTTCTTCGATTTGTTTACCAAGATTCATTGCGTAAAGCATTTGTTCGCGTGAAAAGTAGGAAACCGAATTGAGTGCATCGACTCTTGGTTTATGCTGTTTGTTGGCGAGTTCTTCCCAAGACAACCCGTTGTTGTAATGCCAAACAGCGGCTTGAGCGGCATCGGGATTGACCGCTCCATTGCCAACCAAATTGCAAAGAGCATGAACTTCCGGTTTTGTGGTTACGGAGCTGAGCGGACGCAATTCATAATTCATGTGCCGAGCGGGGTCTCTTTTTCCGTGTTCGAGACAAACCATGTTCACATCTTGGCGAATAATTTTTTCCGGTGGAACAGTCCAATTTCCTCCGCCCATTCCTCCGAATCCGCCACCGCCGCCGAAACCGCCGCCGGTTGATTGGGAACCTCCTCCTCCGCCACCGCCACGACTACTGCCGCCACCACGACCACCTCGTCGACCTCCTCCGCCATCTCCGCCGCCGCCCAAATCATCGAACTGCCCAAGCGGAACCGCCGCAAACGTTTCCGGCAAATTAATCCGGAGAGGAACTCCCGATTTATTTTTAACAGTAACACGTCCTTCCATCGAATTTTTGGTTGTAATTTTCGCCTCAATCAAATTTTGCTTCATCGCATCGAAAAGATCAATTTCGGTTGGAGCTTTTGATGCATTGGTGCTGGATTGCCCCGCTTTTTCTTCGTCCGCCTGAACAAAAGCCAGAGAAAGTAAAAATAACGGAAGGAAGAACAATAACGAAATTCTCATATTACATTTCTCCTAATAATTGGAATACCTGCCCAAAAATCAATTGATCACAAATCTTGTCAATTTTGGGCAAAACGACAACATGTCAACAACATCAAGGAAAACATCAGAACAAACCGTTTCGGAAACCTCACAAAAACTTGTTCCGAAACAATTCAACAATTCTCTTGTATCATTTATAGGTGATTTTTCCTGACTTGTCCAATATAACTTATCCGAATTGGAAAAAAAAGAGAATTTCAATCCGAAAAATGAAAAAAATAGAAAAAATCGGAAAGGTTACCGAAAAGAAAACGAACTGTTAAAAAACAGATCATCGACTTCATGTACTTCGTGCGGAAACAAATTGACAAATTTTGCTTCCGCGACAAAGCGTTTTATTCTTTTTATTCTTTGCGGTGAGGGACACGGTTGCGGGAGCGAGGTTTAGGCGACATAGATTCGGTTGACCAGATCGACGTCGCCAATCACTTTCAACACGGCTTCCTGAGCCAATTGTTTGGTGTAAAAAGTTCGGCAATAACCAGTCAACACCCAAGTTCCGTTTTCGAAGAAAAGGTTCATTTCCTGAACGCCGAGATTGGTTTCCCGTTTGACGATACAGAAAATTTGCCGAACCAGTTCCGGTATATCGGTTTTTTCACAAGTTCTTGTGTTTGGCGACAATTGTTCTGAATTGATGAGACGATGACGTTTTGATGAGATTGGCATGATAAATCCTTTCGTTACGATCAAAATGAGTTTTCGAACCGGATTGGTTGGAAACGGTTGATTGGGGATGGTTGGGGAAGGGTTGATAAGGAAATGGTGTCTTGCCGTCATGATGCGGCAATAAGATTAACGAAAAGTTCGCGTTCAAAATAAAACACCATAGACCATGATATTGTGATTATTGGAAGAACAATTGTTGTCGGGATATTTATTCAATCATGGGTATTCTAGGAATGCCGAACAGAGGAGTCAAGAGCAATTTTTAAATTCGTCGATTCATCGGCAAATTGTTAAGATAGATGAAATTTCTGGTTATTCTGGTTCAGGTGAATCTCTCAAAGGCGGGCAATATTTCGTGAAAATATTGCTCACCTTAAGATTGCTGACCTAAAATTACTGATTATTACTGATTCGATGTGGTATGACCGTCGTTAATATCAGCAAGGTACGCCAAAATGGTTGGGCTAATTGTCAAGGAAAAACCGCGAACAGAACCATCACCAAGACAGAAATTGACAACACCGCTGTGATAACTGCCAAATCCTAATTCGGCATAATCTGCGGTTGCCTCTTTTTTCTGTACCAAACCAAAAGAATCACCAGAGGTACCGTCGTCTTTCGCGTGGATAATCCGCAAAACCTGGTTAGGTGACTTAAGACTGATAAACAAATAACTTCCGTCCCACCTACAATCTCCACTAGCTAAAGTATCAAGCACTCCAGCAGTGGTGGGGTCAGTGCCTCCTTCGTTTTTGACTTCGGTAGTCGGAACATGTTTTTCGCCTAAAATGAGCTGATTTGTTGTGCCGTCCTGCCATGTCGCAAAACTGGTTGTCAACGTGTATTGCTTATAATCAGCATCGGAATCTGAGGGAGTAGCCGATGTCAAACCGTTTGATTGAGCAATAGTAAATGGCATTCGAAAATTGTTACCAAATAGCCATGAATCCGCAACAACTGTTGCAAGAGCTCCGGTAACAGTACCAAATGTATCTGCTTCGGCATCTCGGTAACGCAAGATAGTTGCGTAATCCGCCAGAGGACCGCCGTAGGCGGTTGCTCCGTCTTCATCAACGACCTGCATACCGCTTCGTCGTGATGGGCATTTGATAATGGCATCGCTGCCAATTTGCCGCCTTGCTTCCTCTCCAAGAGAAGCCGTTGCCCAAAGCCCTGCTTGGGTTGTAGTGCCGCTCGCAGTCGAGTTGTCCAAGGATCGACCAATACCTTGAGCGTTCGGAGAGGTTGCGGTGCCGTTTGTCAACAGATCGAACAATGGTTGTTGTTCGTGGAACGGCATCAGAAACACAAACAAACTGGCACGGCTTGGTCCCAACGTTAGCGGTGGCAATCCATTGTTGGTGTCGTGGAAGTTGTGAACGGCGATACCGAACTGTTTTAAGTGGTCGGTACACGTCATACGTCGGGCGGCTTCGCGGGCGGCTTGAACGGCGGGCAGAAGTAACGCGATCAAAACTCCAATGATCGCAATTACTACTAGGAGTTCCACCAGGGTGAATCCCCAAGTTTGACTAGACCCCCCCCCCCGCCTAAATTAACATTAACATCGTTTTTTCTCATAACTCACTCCTTTTAAGATTTTCAGAGTTGTTAGCCGGAATCTTTCTTGAAAACATTTTCGCAAAATATTTCCGGCAAAGAATAGTAACGTTAAAATAATCTCCGCAAAACTTTATGTCAATACCACAATAAAAATTTTTTCGACATTTATTGTCGGGTTGTTAATTTAGGTAAATGAGAGAGGCAATCTTTCTTTTCAGGTGGGCAACCTTTCGCCGAAACAAAGGTTGCCCACCCAAGATTGCTCATTGGAGGTTTCTCTTTATAACAAAAATTCCCTAGCGTTCATAGGGTGGTTGTTCATTTAGGTAAACCAAAGGTGGGCAACCTTTCGCCGAAGGGTTTTCACCCACGGTTGCGTTGCCGTAAGGCAACAGTGAATTAGATTCGATTTA
>JAIRTV010000215.1 GCA_031254675.1 Planctomycetaceae bacterium
GGAAGAAGAAGAAGAATATCTGACCGGCAGACCAGCCGCTCCGTAATCACCCACATTTTAGTGAATAGTTCGTAGTGAATAGTGAATAGTTCGCAAGCGGAATTATTACCATCTTGGCAATAATTCCGCTTGCGAACTATTCACTATTCACTCATAACTATTCACTAAAATGTGGGTGATTACGGAGCGGCTGGTCTGCCGGTCAGATATTCTTCTTCTTCTTCCTGAATAATAATTCGCGGAGTAACCATCATCATAATACTTTGTGTACTTCGACCAATCGCGGTATTCATAAAAAGTCGTTGAATGTACGGAATTTTGTTCAGGATTGGCGTACCGGCTTCGGCACGTCCTTCGCTGAGTCGTTTCATTCCACCAAGCAGAATCGTTCCACCATCAGGAACACTAACCGTTGTTTGAACCGAAAACATGGCTAATGTCGGTAATTGAATTGTTACACCGGAATTGGATCGAGAGGATCGTCTTGTTGAAGCACGTGCATCATTTGATGCGGAAGCAGCACTATCACCTTCTGCGGATGTTTGCGTTTCATCCGTTAGCGAATCCGAACCAAAATATTTGAACGTTTCCACTTTCGTGATTTTATTGAAAGTCGGATTGAGCGTAAGCCGAACATGTTGTCGGTTTTCGGAAACAGAACCATGAACCGACAAGAGTTGTCCTTCACTCAAAATCGTAATAACTGGTTGGTACGCTGCCGCAAAATCTCCCACCACCGGAATAACACTCGTTACAAACGGCGACATACTCATATCGGTAATCATTCCCATTTGACCATTGAAAATGATTACTTTGGGAGCCTGGAGAACATTGCTCCGCGTATCGCCTTGAGTTGCGGTCATGAAAAAGTAGGCTTCGATCTCACTCAAAAGAGCAAATCCCATTTGCAGTCCTGCATCCGCACTATACGAACCAAACATCGGATCAACCAATCCGAAATTGGACTGACTCAGCGGAATAGAAAGATCAACAGAAATATCACCCGGCGCCGACATTCCAACCGTAACATTGTTTCCACCGGTAACCTGAACCGTATTCGCCGAACTATCGTTATTGTTATTGTTGTTATTATTTGTACCGCTGGAGAGTTGGGTTTGTACTCGATTGGCGGCGCCGTCGTTTTTGAACTTCATATCGAAATCAATTCCCATCTTCTCATAAAATTCATCACTGAGTGTGATGTAACGGACTTCGACGGCAATTTGCAGATCGTTAAGTTTCCGCAACTGAGCGAGCAAATCGACGATTTCGGCATGAACTTCTTCCGTTTGGCGAACCACCAAACTAAGACTAGGATAATATTCCATCATTTCTCCGCCTTCATCCCACGAATCCGGCGAGACAACCGCTTCGATCAAATCCATAATCTCACCGAAATCCGCTTGACTGCCACCGGCGGCACCGGTTTGCGGTGTTCCGAAACCAACACCGGTTCCCATTCCGTTCACGCCCCCACCATTCATTCCGGGCATATTTCCGGCAAAGGTTTGTCCCATGATATTCGGATTTCCCATTGAAGAAGCTGTCGCCAGCAATCCGGGATCAATTTTGGTGTTGCTACTGTTATTCGCCAGCGGCACGCCTCCCGCAACACCACGTGTTACGGCTCGACTTGATTGGTTTTGCATTGCCCGATCCATCGCCGAATTAAGATCATACGGATTACCCATCTGATCAACACTCGGAAATTTCATGATCAGATCGCCAATATAATAGGTTTTCAAATAGAGTTCGCCTTTTGCTTTGGCGGCACTGGTAATGTTGAGCATTTCATTTTTGATGACGTACGCTAAATTGAGCGGTTCGAGGATCACATTCAAGACGCTTCGGAATTTAATTTCCTTCATAATTTGAATAGCAATCAATCGATCTGTGTTCACGTCAACATCTCGCAACGCTGCCCAGTCCACAATAATATCAACACCCGTCTGTCCACTAAGAATTTTTAACACTTCGTTGAGTGGCATGGGACGATCAAAGTTGATGGTGACCGGTGTTTCGAGTTTTTGAATAATTTCTTTTTCCGTTTCCGGTCGTCTGTCCCGAAGAATATCAGACGAACCGCGACGACGGTTAATAATTTCGTTCCAGTCTTTGCTAAACGAGAGAGGGCTTAATCCGAAATCCGGTACAATAGAAGCACTGTCAACATCCATCATACTTTTATTGAAAGATTCGTATTTATCATCGCGAATTGCCATACTACGATAAGCGTTGGAAGCGAGTTGAGTGGTTGTTAGGAGCAGATGAGTTGCCGGTTCGTCGGGGGCAAATTCCCGTGCTTTCTTTGCAACCAAAACGGCTTCGTCGTAATGTTGTTCGCTGATGAGTTTATTGCATTGGTCGATCAATGTTTTGAGTCGTTCTTCTTTACTTCGGATGTTTTCGACTTCCCGTTGTCGTTCTTCCCAGACAGCCTGATTACGTTTATCCTGTTCGAATTGGGTTTGATAACGTTCTAAAAATTTAACGGTATCATCAATAGCGCGGTCGATTTGGCGAATAAAAGTTTCTTTGGCGGCTTGATCGATTGATGATTGTTCGATACGAGTTTTTGCTTGCTGAAGAATTTCGAGACCGGCTTCTGGGTTCCGTTGATCGCGTGTAACACGTTGAGCGTCGGAGATCTGTTGCATGATTTCCGACGAAATCTGTGAAATAACCATTTGGCGATCTCGCATGACTTGATCGACAATGGGAGTATTTATTGCGACGGTTGGTTGTGGTTGAGTTGCGACTTGTTGAATATTATGAGTTGGATTTTGATTTGGATGATAGATTGCTTGTGTTGTTCCGTTTGGAGTTGGGGTTTGGGCTGGCGAAGCCGGAATTGCCGCAAGTGTTTGGCGTTTCAGGGCAATTTCGGCAAGCAGTTGGTTTGGCGTATCGGTTCCGGCGGGATAAACGGAATCGGCTAATTTGTAATTCATTGCAGTCCGACAAAGTTGATCGGCTCGATCAAGTTGTCCGGTATTCATGGCGTGACGTGCTTGACGGAGAATACTCATTGCCTGATTCAAATCACTCTGTGCCGCTTGGGAAAGAGAGTTTTGTTGTACCGGAACATGAACCGCCGGAACATTCATCGCGCGAATTCTTCTGGCATCGTCAATTCGTTTGAACATTGTTTGGGGATCATGACCTGCATCGCGTTCCAATTGATTGTAAACAACATTTTGAGCGGCGGCTTCTTGTGTTAATTGGGTTGCGAGTTCGATTTCGCCGCGGCGCAACATTACGTCCGCTTGATTCAACGCCAATTGAGCGCAATTCCGGCGAAAATATTCGGTATTCCCTGAAGTTCGTCCGAGTTCGGCGACTTGCTTGAATTGCCGAATGAGCGTGAAGATGTATTCGGGACGGTCATCAAATTCCCGATACGCCAGGTTCATTGCCTGTACTTCGGTCGCAATCCGTTCCGCTGTGGCAATATCTTTGGCAGCAAGAACTTTCCGCGCTTGATGCAATTTTTGCGCACTCAACGAGTAGGCTTGATCCGCGGTAATAGCGGGAGTTGTCGTGGCGGGAGCCGCGATTGTTGGAGCGGCGGGATATTGAGTGGCTGGATATTGAGCCGCAACAGTTGCCGACGGTTGTCCAAACTCTTGTGCCTCGGCGGAGTTCGGGAGAAATGAGAAAGGACTTCCGACTGGACTAAAAGTAAAAGTCGTTCCCAGTAGTGCGGCAATTAGACCTAATTTGATTTTTGCTTTCGTTTCCAACACGATTCTCCTTTCGTGACACGCAAAACAGTGTAGGTGACTTTTTTACGTGATCAAGTCTTGCTTTTCCCGACATCCATGCCGGTACTTTAACGACGGAAGTTCTGTTTACAACGCGACTTGTTTTTAATTGAGACACTAAGCGATTTCGGGAATCTTCGTGACGAAATCAAAACGCAAACCGAAAAAAATAGGACAAATCTTTGTACAAATGATCAATTCCGATATTTCTTTTTTGGGAGTTATTCTGCCTATGTTTTCCGCTTTTCCCCAAACAAAATGCGAAATCCGGCAAAAAACGCCTAGATGTCTTTCCTCATAAATCGTATCTTTACTCGCATTTCATTAAGAAAAAAAGAGAATAATCAATAAAAACAAATTTTTTGCTAGAAACGGACTATTCCATATAGGCGGACTCTATTCTTTCTCTTTGTGTTTTCGAGTTGGTTGTTTCTTTTGGTGAGCGAGTCTGGTCATTTTCCGCTGTCAATTCGGATGAAAACGGCATCTTTGTAGGTGGAATCGAAGTATCTGTGGGCAATATTATTCCAGCAACTCGTAGTTAATAGTGAATAGTTAGTAGTGAATAGTTGAAATGCCGCAAGCGGAATTATTGCCAAAATGGTAATAATTCCGCTTGCGAACTATTCACTATTCACTGTTCACTATTAACTATTAATTTTACCGATTGCTTTATTGTTAGTTTAGGTAGAATCGCCAACAAACACGAAGGAAAAATCAGGAAACAATCAAAAAAATTGGTCTTGACATCTTTGAGATATTTTCGTAAAAGTCTTTTCGTAAAAGTCGGAATAGACAAAAAAACATGTCTCATTTTACGAAACATCATGCGTTCATTCAATTTTATTATTTTGTTGTTTGTCCTTTCTCCTGCGTTTGCGGTATCGGATCAATATCCGTATTATGCGTTCGTAGCGGTTACGGAGACATCCGTGCGAAGCGGTCCCGGTATGGAATTTTACCCGACTTCGCAACTTTGGCTCGGCGATAAAGTCGAAGTCTATTATGAAACAGAGAATTGGTGCGCCATCCGACCTCCTATCGGGAGTTTTTCTTGGATCAGCGCCCGATATGTCGATCTCGGAACCAATAGCATCGGCTATGTGATTGCCGACGGTTTGGCGTCGCGAATCGGCAGCGATAACACAAAACTATGCGACACGGTTCAGGTTAAACTTAAAAAAGGTGAAAAAGTGTTGGTGCTTGACCGGATCGAAACACCAGAAAATATTGCTAGCCCGTTGTGGTTCAAAATTGTTCCTCCAAGCGGCGAATTTCGTTGGATTCCACGCGACACCATCATGCTTCATTCCTTGCCGCAAACATCCAAACAAAATTTGCCAAAACGGAAAATAGTTCAGGTTGCGTACGATGATGCGGAAACGGATATCAAAAATAGCAACATCGCCCAATCCGAACCAATTGTTCCGCCGCCCACTCGTCCAGTCAAAATGCCGACTTCCCGACAAATTGGTTCACTCAATCCGCCAAACCACCAAAATTCCACCTTCGCCAATTCCATTGCCGATCTTTCACCGCTTTCCGCTCACGCTACTTCCAGCCAGTTGAACCAACTTCAAACCATCAATTCCAATTCCAACACAAATTTCGCCAAGGAACCTGATCCATTCCAGAAAGCGTTTGAAGAGTTAAAAGAAGAAACTCGAATTGTTCTGACGCGACCCACTGAAGACTGGGTATTCGATACGCTTATTCATCGTGGCGCCGAATTGTACGAAATTGCGCCGACCGATACCGATTTAGAAAAAGTTTATCATTTAGTGGAAACGCTTCAACGAACGAAAACTGTTCGGCAAGAAATTTCGATGCGGCGTCAATTTCGCAACGGTTATCCACCAACACCTCCCATGTCGGCGATTCCGTATTCGGTTAATGGTTCTTCGGGTTCTGTTTCGGGTTACACGTTGAACAGCGGGGCTCCGGCTCCAATGAATCCAACACGATTACAATTACAATCCGTCCCACAAACACAATCAACGTCAAAAATTGCAACAGTAGTCAAAACATCCGCTTCGGTTCCGCTATCAGCCGACAAAACAACGGAATTTGATTTGGTCGGCAAACTCGGCGAATTTCAACCATTGCCCAAAGGTCATCCACCTTTTGCGCTTGTTGACGAGAAAGAACAAATTATCTGTTTAGTTTCTCCGGCTGCCGATGTTGATTTGAAATCGTATTCGGGAAAAACGGTTGGAATTAACGGCATTTTAGGAATTTTCGAAAAACCCGGTCAACCAAACCGACGCCATATCTTAGCCCGCGAAATAGAACACATCAATCTCAAATAAACCAAACTAAAATAGACAATATTTCGCCAAAATATCGCAACATAAAACAATTTGCGTCAACACGATGCGTAACGAATATCACAAAAGATAAAATGTTACCGATTCAAAGTCGTAACTATTTTCTTGTGTACGTCAACATTCAAAAAATTGTTCAGAATTGACAGTTCAGAATTGAAACTATTCCAAATTCTGAAAAAAACGGAATTTTTCAAATTTTGTTCTGTTTACCTATTGTATTCCTGAACGATATCCGGTAGAATAACAAACCGTCTCAAAAATGGGGATATTATTTACATTATTTGTAATTTCCATTTTTGTATGATTTTCCCTTGCCGGTTTTCCGATAAGATCGACGGGATTTTCAGTACGATATATTATCACGTACGATATTATCGTACGTAAGACATTTGTTGTGTTGCGATAATTCGGTGGATTTCACCGTCATACAACACGTTTACTAACACGTGATTCCTGATTTCATAACAAAAACAATGCCTAAAAAAACAACAAAAAAAGCACAGAAAACAACAAAAACCATTCATCTTCGTGTTGGACGTCCCAAGGGAAGTGGTAAATTTGGTTGTGCTACTAAGGCGGTTCGTATTCCGGTACATTTGGAAAATGATGTCCAACTTTTCATTCGCCGTAAACTCAAAACGGAAGGGTAACACACCACAAAATCGGTGTTTTATCCCCCAATATTTTTCAGGCACGGCTCTTGTCGTGCCGCCCCTCTTGCCATACGGTAAAACTGCGATATACTTTCCAGTTCAAATTTGTTCCCATTCAGAAAATACCGCAAACCACATCAAAGCGTAAAATGTTTGAGTATTTTCGGTTTGGTATTTGGGTTGTTCGTACGTTTTCGGAATTATTTTGGGCTGTTACGAAGTCGACAACCTAAAATTTCAACATTTGCCGATCATTTCAAGATCGGTACAAAGATAAGAATCGGAGTATTTTATGACTATTGACAAAAGTTTACGAACGCGAAAAGGTATTGTCCGAGCGCGAAATGTTCTCACCCGTGCCGAACGGATCGAAAAATTATTACGGCAAGATCGTTGGACGGAAACCGATGGACCATTTGGTCTTCCGAAAGTGCGCGTCTATAAAATTGTCGTGAAAAAGAAGAAAAAGAAGAAAGGTGAAGAAGAAACCGCAACCGCTGCAACACCAGCTGCTTCGACTGCCTCCAAATCCAAAAAGAAATAACGTTTTGATAATTCGTTATTGACGGAAAGTAACCGTTCACGTTATTTTATTGTCACGACGATGGGTCTAAAACCCTCGCCTTCAGGCGACACCTTTAGGTTTTACCCTCGTCAGGCGAGTTTGGTAAAAAATTCGTTTGAGCTTTCAGTCAAAGTCCTGCCGCTTAACATGGATTTCAAGGAGCCTTA
>JAIRTV010000225.1 GCA_031254675.1 Planctomycetaceae bacterium
GAATTCACACTAAAAAAACAAGATATAAATAATTGGATTATAGAACATATTCAACGTCATCCAAAGGACTTGTTTCAACGATCATTTTCGTTTCCTATCTTGTTTGAAAATGATTCACGTTCCATAGAAAAATTGATTGGTCGTAATTTTACAAGAGGTTTAATGATTTCTATTGCAGATTGGTTGCCTGTAATATTTAATCAACCGGAATTTCATATAATTGATGCGAAAAAAATAAAAGAAAATAATGAGAACCTCATTTGGATCAAGTACGATTATAAACCAAAGCAACGGCAAAATCAACTTGTGCGTAGTGGAGAAATTTATCTTTTACCGGAACATTATTGGTTGATTAAACGTGCTGAAGTTGTTGTATCAGAATCTAATGGAAGGTTTGTAAATTCCAGTATTAGTTGTCAATATGATTTTGTATCGGGAAATATACCTCGATTAGTATCACATAAATTATTTATTAAAGAATATAATCAGACTCTTTTGCGTATTTTTTCAAATTATGAAATTGTTGAAAAAATAAACACACAAGAGTTTACTCTTTCTCATTATGGTTTTCCCGAACCAGATTTTGATAATTCACGTCGTACAAATCATGTTCGTTATATCCTCATGGGCTTGGGTATAATCATGATCCTTTTTGCAATTTGGCGGATGATTCAAAAACGACGTGAACGGAAGTAAAATTTTGAAAACGATAAATCATGAGATACTTTATGAAACCACATAAACAAATATTAATTTCAATAACATGTGGCACGGTGTTTTTCGTTTCGATAGTAACAGTAATGTTTTGCTGGTTCGGAAGTGCGGAAGCAACGATGGCATATTTGAATGGTCAATCGGTTTATGTTTATCCTAAAAAAATTAATCTTGACAATCAGAAACCGGAAACAGAAACAATAGTTACATTTTATATGAAAAATCTGACTTCAAAAGAAATTTCTGTTGTGGGTGAAGAATCAAGCTGTACTTGTGCATTTTCGGACAAAATCCCGATTACGGCAAAACCGCGTGAAACAATCGAACTCAAGGTAAATATTCATTTGCCCCAATATGAAACAAATTATGATCAGATGATTTCGTTCATGATTGCAGAACCAAAACGTCTGGTAAAACATCCGGTTCAGGTAACGGCAAAGATTCCGAATCCATTGACAAAACCGATTGATACTCCGATTTTCAACAATGCAAAGTAACCAATCAAAATGGATATTGTTACTCTTATGCGTATTAACAGTTATAGTTGCTGTTCCGTTACCTCATAAGTTTAGTTACGTTTATAATGAAAACGGACGTTTAGCTTCAGGGTTGATTCATCTTTGTACTGGCGACTATTCGGTATTTCATGTCAATCCGCCGCTTTCCGATATGATTGGTTCTCTTCCTGCCTTCTGTGCGGGAACATATTGTCCGACCACTGCTGATCTTGGTTTTTCTCATTTTGGTCGTATGGAATATAAGGCAGGCGATGTTTGGATCAAAAAAAATAGTGATCATTTCTTTTGGATGCAGTTGGGACGATATTGTATGATCGTTTTTGTACTTTTGGGAACGATTATTTGTTATATCTGGACAAAGGAACTCTTTGGAATGTCCAGTGCTGTCATCTCGACACTAACTTGGATATTTTCACCTTACATTCTTGGTTATGGTTGTTTAATTTGTCCCGATGTTCCTTCTGCGGCGGTTGGTATTACTGCTCTTTACCTTTTTCATCGTTGGTTAAAACGCCCTGAAATGTTGGAAACATTCATTGCCGGAATCATTCTTGGTCTTGCGGAACTAACAAAATTTACGTTACTTATTTTTTATCCATTGTTTATTGTTCTCTGGATATTGTATCGCATATCGGAATTTAAATTACTTTCCAGACAAGACTGGTTTCAGCAATTAAAACAAATTATCATTATTTTTGCAACAAGTTTGCTCATTATTAACATGGGCTATCTTTTCGAAGATACCGGTAAACAACTTGGCTCCTTCAAGTTTCAGACAACGCTTTTTACGGGTTATAAAAATATCAAAGACATTCCTATTAATGGTGCTAACCGTTTTGAAAATACATTACTAGGAAAAATTCCCGTTCCACTTCCCACTAATTTCGTTCAAGGAATTGATACGCAACGTCTTGATTTTGAACATGGTTTGCCTTCTTACTTGCGCGGTGAATGGTCGGATCATGGTTGTCGGTATTATTATTTATACGCTTTACTGATTAAAACACCACTAGGAACAATCAGTTTGTTTTTACTTGCCATATTTTGTACGTTTTTTCAGAAAGGTTACAATGTATCGTGGCGTGATGAAATGGTAATCCTTTTGTCCGGAATTGTTTTGTTGGCATTTGTCAGCAGTCAAACAGGCTTTTCTGTACATTCAAGATACATTATTCCGGCGTTACCGTTTTTCTTTATCTGGATCAGCAAAATCGGCAATGTTTTTATATTACGAAAACGATTTTTGCAGATGATTATTTCGATATTGCTTTTCTGGTCAATGTTCAGCAGTTTGTGGGTTTATCCGCACTGTATTTCTTATTTTAACGAACTCGCCGCCATTTTACCAACACCCAACGAACCGTATTCGCCCCAAGAACCGGAAGGAACACCGTTTATAGTTTCGTTATTAAATGCCGGTTCACGAAACGGCGGTCGGCATCTTCTCAACAGTAATATTGATTGGGGACAAGACCTATTTTGTCTTGAACGATGGTGTTTACAACATCCAGAAATTCATACTATGAGAGTTACTCGCTGGAGCAGTTATCCACTCGAACAGACTAAAATACCATCGCATGGAATACCAGCCGAAAATAACTTACAACCTGGTTGGTATGCTTTGAGTGTAAACGATCTTTATAATCGCGAAAAACAGTATCGGCATTTTCTTCATCTTAAACCTGTTGCAAGAGTTGGATATTCTATGTACATCTATCATGTTACACCGGAAGACGCTAATCGTGTACGTACCGAAACAATGGAGTCGGAACATTGAGTGTAATTGGAAAATATGATCGCCGACGAAATAGTAAAGAAGTCTTTCATGGAATACGGTTGATAATACTGTTGCTTATAAAATTTTTCATACGATTTTCGTGGTGATTGGTTTATTTCATTTGACTTGTTCGGAAACCTATTGGGCTGCACCAAAAGTATTTCTCTATTTTGCCAAAGGTGTTGCGTTTTGATAAAATAGGATGTTTTTATGGGTGTTTCCGAACAAGTCTAATGTAAATCTATCAGCGGAATTCCCGCGAGTTATTATTTTTTCCCCGACGGCAATTCCATTGATTTATTGTAAACTTTTATGGGTGAACAATTCCGCTTGTGATCGTAAATCACACTTGGACTTTTCCATAATTTATATCATGATATAATAATAAGTCGTACAGTTATTTTGTGTAAGAGTTTAAGGAAAATTCAGAAATGTTTCGCCGAAGGACTTCACTCACCGTCACGTCAGCGAAAGATTG
>JAIRTV010000245.1 GCA_031254675.1 Planctomycetaceae bacterium
TTCGGGAAATTGAAGTTTCAAAAATAGACAGAATAAGCGGCGCATCCACCGAAGTTGTCTGACCGGTTTGTTCATTGGAAAACCGCTCCACTTCTCCGTCAAATTGACAACGTAATTCACCAATTGAGATTTTTTCGTGTTGTAACATATTATCTGAATCGTTGTAATGGTTGACGTCAATTAACCAAAAACCACGTGATATTCTTCACACTTTAAAATTCGATATAAAAAAAATGGATACAAAAAAAACGAATAACAATAAAAAATATAAGAAATAATAAAATTCGTGTCAAGAAGAATTTCAAAATAAGATGAGCATATTACATTTTCAATATCTTATTAATACACTTGTACTTCCTAAAAAATAAATATCCTCGCCCATTTTCATTGTCATTGTTATTTTTTTGTTTTTGAGAAATTTTTGCAGTTGAGAGAATGATTCCGTAACTTCTTGGAGATTGGTTGACGCTTCAACCATAACATGATATGATACAATAAATATTAGGAACGTGGTCTTGTTATTTTTTGCGATTGAACTTAAACCTCATTGATGACTTTAACTTTATTTTACTTTTATGAATTTTTTGAAACATCAGGTATTGGGTTTTGCAATAATGTTATTCCTATTTTGTCTTGCCACAATGAGACTAAAAGGAAATGAAATTGATTTTCCCAAGGGAATCAATATCACTGAGTTACAAAAACAAACTAAAGAGATTTTTCCCGAAGAAGATTTAGCTCCTTTTTTCAAACGTGCTTCAGATGTCTATCAAAACATAATAAATTTTAATAACGCCGAAATTACCTCTTTTCCTGCATTATACTCCATTCCCGACCATTATTGGGATTTTGCTTTGTCGGTAATCCATAAAAAGAAAAGCAGCGGAGTTTCTTCGGCGGTTTCAGTAGAATGTATTTATACCTATCGCTTTGCTACAGAATTTGAAGGAAAACAAAAACAACAAACAGAAGAAGATATCCCATACTTGTCCAATGTCAAAATTACTAAAGAGGCTCATAGTACGGTTGATCGTAATATGACTTTATGTATTATTTCACTTCATTTAACAAAGGATCAAAATTTATTGGGTTATAGCGAAAATTATTCAGGTGGGGGGAGTGTACCTTCTTATGAATGTATTTTATTTAATGATCGTATGTTGAACGAATTGATCATTAGCCGCGATCAATATAAACATTCAATCACTTGGGACATAAGGGGACAAGTTAAAAATAATACTTCCGTCCACGATTTTAATCCTTTTTCAACAAGCGAAGAGCTTGCTGATGCAATCATAAAAGAACGAGATTTTGTCAATAAAACACCAAAACATATAAATAAAGAAACATTATTCGATTGGAAAAACATGAGATTAATTCGGTATCCCCAACAAAATGATACAAATATTCAAGCATTACTAACCTCAATTCAAAACCGAATTTCGTGTTTGATTGAAAACAACGCTAATAATATTGTTGTACACAATTTATTTGATATTTCTGGACAGATTCGTTTGAAGTTACTGTGGAATACGGATACAACACTTTCATTGGAATGCCTTCAAGAACAAAATGATGGAATTAGCAAAGGTTATAAAATGAAATTTGCGAACGATGGTTCACTTTTATTGTATCAGGAAGGTAGTTTTAAGCATTTTGCGAGGAGAAATTTCAAACAAACTCTTACAGAAGTGTCTTTTTATTCCTCTGGTTATCCGAAACAGTATCGAACACTTTATGGTAATCAAATAAAAGGTCAAACAAGACAATGGAATCAAAATGGAAAAATTGTAGAAAAATAATAGTAAGAAATTTAGTTTAACAATTACAAAATCATAATATTGAAATAATGAACAAAAAACTTTCACCGGAAGAAATCGAACAACCGATCAAAGCAACAGAAAAATTATTGAACGAACCGGAACCAGTTACAGGCAATCCGAAACACTTGGACACATTGCCCGATTGACTTATTTCTTTGAGTTTATTAGAATAAGTAATTAATCGTGCTACAAAAAAACAGAATCTATCAAAATTAAACCTGTTTACTAAGAGGAGAGAAAAAAGATGTTGCGATATTTTCTTGGGATTTTAGTATTATTGTTGCCGTCAATCATTTTGGCGTTGGAAAATGATGTTGTGTTTTGTATCGGTGAACCGGACGGATTTTGTAGCGAATTTGCGCTTACAAAAGAAGGTTACGCCGCATTCAAAAATAAATTTCCAAACGGTATTACTTACACTGTCGGGAAATCCACGCCCAAAAACGATTGGGCTTTTGTCCACCCGTCCACAAAAGATAATTGGGCAGGGAACAAAAATTATCCGTTTGCGATTCGATTTGATTTGCCCAATGTTCCAGCCAATTCAACAACATTGGTGATCGGTTATGTTGGTTCGATGCATGATCCCGAAATCAATGTTAATGTTAACGGCAACAATTTGCCAACTCAAAAAGCAAAGAACCAAATCAGTAGTCAGGTTGTTTTCAAACCGCGTCAAAAAGGGGCGTATGAAAGTTTGCTTTTCACTCTTCCCAATGATTTGCTCAAAAAAGGCGAAAATGTTATTACGATTACGTTGCTCGATAAAAGTTGGATTCTTTACGATTACGTTGCTCTTCGCAATGATAATAAAGCGTTGGCACAAATTGCCAAGCCGGAAATGAATCTTCTTGCCGAATTCCAGAAAAAGGAACATGAATTAAAAAACGTTAAAAAAATTGTCTTCACAACCCGAACTCAATCACCTGAACATTGGTACGCCAATATTGGTTACTACGCTCACAATCAATATGTCGGCGATAATTTGCCGGCGCCAAACGAAGGCGGGAAACTTTGTGTTTACGATATTGATACAAAACAAGTTGACGTTCTTATTGATGACAGATTAGGAATTGTCCGTGATCCTTGTGTGCATTATGATGGCGATAAAATTCTCTATTCTTATAAGCCTGCCGGAACAAAATATTTTCATCTCTACGAAATTGATTTGAGCAACAATAATCAAATCCGACAAATTACCAACGACGAATTTGACGACATTGAACCGACTTACACGCCGGACGATAAGATCATTTTTGTTTCGACGCGAGCGAAACGTTGGGTGAATTGTTGGTTGACGCAAGTGGCGATTCTTTACGGTTGTGATTTGGATGGCGGCAACATTCACGCTCTCTCCGGCAACATCGAACAAGATAACACGCCTTGGTTTTTGCCCAACGGACAAGTATTGTACATGCGTTGGGAATATGTTGACCGTTCGCAAGTTCATTATCATCATCTTTGGACAATGAATCCTGACGGCACAAAACAGATGGTCTTTTTCGGCAACATGCATCCGGGCGAAGTTTATATTGATGCTAAACCAATTCCAAACAGTGACAAAATTATCGCATCTTTTTCGCATGCTCATGGTCGTGTTGAGCATACAGGAGGAGTTGGAATTATTGACCCGCGCAACGGTCCCGACGATTTGAAAATGGCAAGACAAATCACCGCCGAAAGTAATTATCGCGATCCTTGGGCGTTTTCCGAAAATTGTTTTATGGCGGCACAAAACGATAGCATTGAACTCATCAACGCCGACGGTGAAACGCAAACCTTGTTTAAAATTCCTGATGATTGGAAGCAACACGTCAACGCCGGCAAAGTGATTCGTCCCACGTCGGAAGTTCGTGCGTCGTTGAGTCCGCTTTTTGTACACGAACCGCGTCCGCTTGTCAAACGCCAACGAGAACGCATTATCGG
>JAIRTV010000281.1 GCA_031254675.1 Planctomycetaceae bacterium
ACGCCGACCAAAAATCATTCTGCCGATAACATAAATTTGTTGCGTCGATTTTGGCAAACACTTGGGGCTTCTGTTCTTGAAATGGATGCGGCAAAACATGATGAGATTTTGGCGGTTACCTCTCATCTTCCTCATATTCTTTCGGTTATTTTAGCGCGAATTGTGCAAGACGACGAACGACCATTTACCGGTACTGGTTTTGCCGGAATGACACGTTTGGCGGCTGGCTCACCGGAAATTTGGCGCGATATTCTTTTGGACAACCGCAACAATATTCTGAAAGCTCTTTGCCGTGTTGACACACAACTTCAACAACTTATTGTTGCGTTACAATCGAACGATACGGAAACCATTGAACGTCTGCTCCGAGAAGCCAAATCAAAAATGGAAAATTGAACACGAAAATAATATTGGCAACAGTTTGAGAAAAATTATTTTTTCGGTTGTAGAATTTGACCTATACTTTACCAATGTTCCAGAGCGTACAGTAAGATGTTGACGGACAATTGTATGGCGGAATCTTGTGTGTAACCGCGACATTCTAACGAATTGGCTTTTTCCAACGCACAACTCACATCGTACGGCGAAAAAATAACCGCCCAACGATCTTCTTCGTCAAATTTGAGTCCATAAAGTTTTGGTTCTTCCCGCCGAATCGGCGCAACAATTTTGCGTCCTGGCGATTGCTCCGGCAACCGAACATCAAGCGTTTGAATTTTAAAACCACCATATTCGTCCGAAAATAACGGATCCGTCAACGGAATTGCCCGAAGCGACGTTTCTGGAAACATCGTTTGCATCTCGCGATGGAACGCATCCGCAAAACCTTTCGACGAACAAATTGCATTAACAAACAAAAATCCGCCGCGTTTTAGATGTTCTTTGAGATTTTGGCGTTGTTCCGGCGAAAACTGAAACGTTGTTCGACCGTGCATGAAAAGCGAAGGATTTTCGTATAAATTTTTGCTTGCCGGATTGACGGTATCAATTTGTCGCACGACCGGCAATCCGAGATTGGCTTCCAGCCAGAACAACAAATTGAGAGGGGCATGCGGAGCCGGATTCATTGCGTTGCCGGTGTCCAGAAAGGTCAGAAAAATCTTGCCTCGTCGCGAATCCGACGCCGAAACTCTTTTCGCGACCGATTCCGCAATCTGATCCTTAAATTTTAATTCTCGATTCGTTGCGTACGCCAGAATATTTAACCCGATTCCAAGACCGGCATCAATCTGTTTTTGTACGATTTCAGGATACGGTTCGCCGCGTCGGAAAAGGCGGGCAATTTCCCAAAGGCAAGATAGCGACGGTTTGGGTTGGTCTGTTTGCGGATCTTTGAACGGCGGAATGTAAACAACACTTGTCCGACAACCAAAATTGATTCCTTCAATCGGACGAAGTTGTTCCGGCTCAATTGGAATTTCGGCAGTCCAAATCGGATGCGACGGCTCCAGCAACATTAATTCATAACCCGGTTCTGGAAAAACTTGTTTCATTAGTTCTCGAAAGCCGTTGTCGAATGTTTTGTCGTTTGCTTGGGCTTCGGCGATGATAAAACCGCCTTGATCGATATAATCTCGTAATTTTGTTGCCATTCGAGCGGTTTCTGCGTCGTCTTGTTGTAAAGGAGTTTGGTCGCCGGAAAAATACAAGACGGGTGATTGCAGAAGGTGATCGACGGTGGACGCCCGCAACGTGATCATTTGCCACGTCAAATCGATCTTCCAACGTGATTCCGTAAACACCGTGAGATTATTAACGTCGTTTGGGTGAAGATTCCACGAATCCGTTTCGCCGTATTGCACTTTCGACATTAAGACGGGTCGTCGTCCTTTGGAAAGAAACAGCAATGCGAAGGCGGTTGAAGAGGTGTCGCCGGTTCCTTGTCCGCGCCACGCGCCGTCAATTGGGTCACGTAACCGAAGAATTTTGTCTGCTCCTTCTCGATACCAATCATGTTGTCCGATAAAGCGTTGATTGGTCATTCGCCCGACTCGTTCTAGAGCATAGAGATAATAGTATAGCCAATTGCCAACGTGTGGATTTTGTGAAACGCTGAAATTGGCGGCGAGCCATTCGAGACCTTTTCTAATTTTTATGGCGATTCGATGATTGGGTTGTTGAAAGCAAAGAATTTTGTTGTCTCGAACCGTAGCGGTTCCGGTTTCCAAGATTCCGGAAGTGATAATCAGGCTGGCGATTCCGGCGCAACTCATACTTCCTCGCGTATCATTGCTTCCGCCTCCGGCGCGTGGATTGTAACCCCACGCATTGTTTGAATTTTGTGCTTGTTCCCAATAACGTTGAGCGCGTCGCCAAGTTTCGGTTTTGGCGGAAATTCCGAGACGTTCTGCTTCGTAAAGGGCGAGAATGGAAAATTGTGAATTGGACAGATCGCTGGTACCGGTGTTGCCATCCCAGGGCGTGTAATACCAACCGCCGTTATGTTCGTTGTTGCTGCGAATTTGGTTGTGTTCGAGCAGGGCGATATTGTTTCGGATGAGTGGTCGGTCGCGTTCTGGATCGACGAGACAAAACGCCATTGTTTGCAGCGAGATGGAGTAATTTCTGCCTGCTTCCTTACCGGGGAACAACCGAAGATAACGCATTCCGCGTTGAATTGCCGGATCGTCTTTGGGAACGCCGCAGCTGACCATTGCCAGAATCGCCAACGCTGTTGCGCCGCAACGTTCCCCGCCTCCGGCGTGTTCATCCCAATTTCCGCGTGTTTTTTGGGTTCGTTTTAGGAATTGAACACCTTGTTCGATTGCCAATCGAACTTCATTGGGGTTGATATCTTGACCGAAAGTCGGAAGAAGAAGACTGCAAAAACCAAGAACAATAAGAACAAAGACACGCATAAATAATTGGGATGGGGAATTTTTGGTTTGGATTTGGGGTTTGGGTTCGGTGTGGAGACGCGAGAAGGCGTTTCCTCAACCACCGGCAACACAAACAACAAACCTCAAATTCCCAATCCTCAATCCCTAATTCTTAATTTTACGAAAAGGATTGATAAAAAAACAGGGCGACATTATTATTGAGTTGTTTTGAGTTGAGGATGCCGTTGAATAATTTGCCGTAAAGCCAAAAAAGTTCTGGTTTTTTGGCGTGATAGGTTCCTGAATCGATTCGCTGAACAGAACCGCGTTGCTGACTGATTTCCCCTTCGTAGTCGAGATACAACAAACGATGATCCGGTAATTTTTTTGCTTGACATTGAAAAGATTGAAGCGGTACTCTTTGCGGTGGAATTGCCCATGTTGTCAAGAGCATTCCAGTTTCGAGCATGAAATCCCAATGATTTCCGTTGGGATGCTCATGCAATAAAACAACAAAACGATGTAATTTCATGGAACATAAAAAAATCGATGAGGGGGTTGACTATAAATTTATTTGGACGCGGAAAACAAAGAAGGCACGGAAAAATAAGAAAAATTCCGTGTCTTCTTTGTCTTTTGAGTTTGCTTTATTTTTTGCGACAAGGAATTTCTGTTGAACAGAGCCGAAGTTCCGTTGTACGGAACGAAATTTTAATTTCGAGGAACAAAAACAAGTGCAAAGTATAATTGGTTGGTTGCTCAGAATCAAGCAATAGAGAAAAAAAACAGTTAATAGTTAGTAGTGAATAGTGAATAGTTGAAATGCCGCAAGCGGAATTATTGCCAAAACGGTATAATTCCGCTTGCGAACTATTCACTATTCACTCATAACTATTAACTAAAAGGTGGGTGATGTTTCGCCGAAACATCACATCGGCGATAGCCGTGGGTGAAAACCCTTCGGCGAAAGGTTGCCTACCTTTGGGGCAACATTGTCTATCTTATGCCTTGTTTTTGAACACTTAAAGACAAAGCGATAAATTTGGGGTGATACCAAGTTGAGACAGTTTTGTCCTATTAAGTTGGAGCAAAGGTTTCCTATTTGATCGATAATGGTTCACGAAATAAAATGAAGTGAATGGTTGGTGATTTTTTTAGGGGATGAAGGCTTCTTCGATGGCGCTGAAGGGGCCTTTTTCTCCGTTTCGTTCAATTTGCCAACAGCCGACCATATAGACACGTTTTCCGCGGTCATACTCGGCAAAT
>JAIRTV010000307.1 GCA_031254675.1 Planctomycetaceae bacterium
AATCGTTTGGCTAATTCTTCATGTGTTCCGCCGTATGCTTCGAGGTAATTTGCGAATGAGACGGCTTTTTCAATGGCGTTAAGATCTTTACGTTGAATATTTTCTGTTAATGCGAGTTCGATCATTTCCCGGTCGCCGACGGTGAGACAATGAGCAGGGACTTCGCTCCAACCGGCGCGAGTGGCGGCACGGAAACGGCGTTCGCCGGCGATAATCTGAAAACGTTCTCCGACTTGCCGCACGACAATTGGTTGGAGCAAACCGTGAGCGATTAAACTTTGGGCGAGTTGTTCGAGTTCGGCGTCGTCGAATTCTTGACGTGGTTGATAAGGGTTTCGGTCGATGAGCATGATGTCAATTACGTGGGGCGATTGAGTTGCCAGACGTTGCTGCAACATCCAATCGGCATCGACATCCGAACTGGAATTGGGCGGGGCGGAAGAATAAATTTCTGGTTGTGATTCTTGTTCACTTCCGCCGACACGCCCTAATAAAGCTTCAAGCCCACGTCCTAATCGTTTTCCTTTAGTCACAATAGATTCCTCCGTGCAAAGATCAAAAAAATATTCCAACCAACAGGCGGATTATCCTAAAAAACAAAAAACCAGTCAAGATCAATTTTTAACCATGAAAAAATGCCGGATATTTTTGAGGTTGGAGATTCCATTTGGGTAAGAGCCATTGTTTTGATTCTCCGGCAATTTCGTGTGGTTGTGGGATTGCTGGTGGTGTTACATTTTATTTTTGGGAATTGACGATCACTCAAAGTAGAAAGTGATCGTTTACGTTATCAACACGGAATAAACGGAATAATAAACACTTAATTTTTGTTTTTTATGCGGCGTGTTTTTCGAAAGCTCGACTGATTTGATTCTGGAGAAGTCGGATTTCTCTTTCCATTTCGGCACGCTCTTGTTGCGAACGCCGGAGTATTTCATCAACATTGGCGTGACGTCGATCTAATTCTTGTTCACGTTCTTTGAGCGTTTTTTCACGTTCAGCCAATGCCGTTTCGCATCGTGTTGCCCAACGATCAAGCTCTTCTCGTCGAGCAAGCAATTTTTCATGTTGTTGGAGCATTTGTTCCCGCGTCATTTTCAATTCCGTCTTCTGATCCTCCAACCGCAACGCCGCTTCTTGATATTGTTCCGCTAAACGAGTTCGAATTTTGCTAATGGATTCTTTGAGGTCAGCCGAAGAGCTTTCGCCGGATAAACGTAACCAAAGTTCTTCGGTTGCCAAACGAATTTCCAATGTTTCGCGGTGCATTCGTCCCAGTTCGTCGCGTGAACGGTCTAACGCCGAACGCATCTGTTCCAACCGTTTATTTTGTTGCGTCATTTCCTGTCGTTCTTCATCCAATCGCTTCATGGCAAGCTCTTGAGTGTCACGCAATCTTTTTCGTTCCGATTCAATCGTTTTCTGCATTTGATACCGCTCCCGAACTAACGATTCACGCATTCGTCCGATTTCCGCTTGAGCTTCAACCGTTTCGATTTCCATCTGTTGCAGGTTGGCGTATTTTTTGGAATCAAGAGCAATTTGACATTCGCGTGCTTTGAACGCTTCATCAAGAGCAGTAAGTTCGATTTCCTTTTTCTTCAGCGTCGCTTCCAAATCAACCAGAAAATGATCGTGTTCTTCCAATTTCGTTTCGCGTCGAACAAGTTCGTCGGATTTACTTTTTCGGAGTTGATCAAATTCATTCCACTGGCTCTCAAACGCTTCGCGACGACGCGCCCATTCTTCTTCCGCTTGACGGACAATCGCTTCGCGTCGTGAAAGTTGTTCTTCGCGTCGGTCAAAACGAGTTTCGGTTTCGGTTCGTTTTTGAACATATTCTTCATTGATTCGTTTGATGCGGCGTTCGGAGTTTTCTTCGAGTTCCTTTTTTCGAAGTTCAAACTGCCGCTCCAATTCGTCATACCGCGCCGTAAAACGATTTTCGAGTTCATTCTTTTTCGCTTCAACTTCCCGATCCAATTGATGAACACGAACATCAAAATCGTCTTCCATTTTTTTCTGTTGGGCATCGAACGCGGCTTTTTCCTCAACAAACCGTTGCATAAATTCCGCTTCAATTTCCTTGCATTTCCGTTCGTAACGGACTTGATAATCCGATTTACATTCGAGTAATTTTGCTTCCAATTGTTGTCGGTAATTTTCGGCACGATTCGTGAGATCACGTTCACGGTCAGCAACAATGTCCGTCAATTCCTGTTCACGGCGTTTTAATCGTTCGTCAATTTCATTTTTTCGGGTTTGAAGTTCGAGGCGGGTGTTTTCCAGTTCGCGTTTTTCGTTTCCAATTTGTTCTTCAATATTGCGATGTTGTGATTTGAAGTGTTCTTCTCTTGCTTTTAGTTGGGATTCACGTTGAATGATTTCGTCCATTTTGGCTTGGATTGAAAGTTTGGTGTTCCGAACCAATGTTTCAAATTGAGCCATTCGGGCGTTGAGTTGATTTTCGCGATGATCAATTTCGTCTTGACGCTGTCGAAGTTGCGAATGAGTTGGCGATGTTCGGTCGGTGTTGGCTGATGAACCGGCAAACATCGAAGAACGATGAATCGGGTCAAATTCCGTGTTAACGTGGTCGGACTCCTCGTCAACTGAACCGGATGAACTGGAAAACGTACTTTTTCTTTCGAGCCAGTCCGACGAACTAGATGAAAATTCGGGAAAACCGAAAGATCGAGAATCACCTTTGGAAAAAGATTCACCGGAAAAATTTTGATGGATCGGCATCGTAATTTGACAATTCAGGAAAATGGTTTCAGAGAAATATCACAAAATATTTCACAGCATTGTTATTATCGTTAAATTTTACCTGTTTTCTTTAATCGATTTTTCCAGAATTTTCAGATTCTTCGGAAATGAAATATCGTATTTTACGTATTTTAACAACAACTCTGAAACGTTGGGGAGTTTTTTTGAGTTTTAGTCTGGGATTGACAAAACCGATTTTATTCAATATTATCAATACATAGTATATCTATATGTTTTATGTATAAACGAGGAGGTTATGATGACGGCTAATATTCTGACGAGTATTTTGGAAAAGATTGGTAAAACACCACTTATTCGGATTAACAAATTGAACACGGGACAAGCCGAAGTGTTAGTGAAGGTGGAATCTTTTAATCCGGCGGGTAGTGTTAAAGATCGTATTGCGATTGCGATGATTGAGGCGGCTGAAAAATCGGGAATATTGAAGCCAGACGCGGTGATTGTTGAACCGACCAGCGGTAACACGGGTATTGGTCTTGCATTGGTTGCGGCGGTGAAGGGTTATCGGCTGATTCTGACAATGCCGGACACAATGAGTTTGGAACGCCGTAAACTTCTTTCGGCTTATGGAGCAGAACTTCAATTAACAGACGGTAAATTGGGAATGAAAGGAGCTGTTCTGCAAGCAGAAAAATTGGTCAAAAATATTCGTGGGGCATTCATGCCGCAACAGTTTGACAATCCGGAAAATCCGGCGTATCATCGTTTGACAACTGCGGAGGAAATTTGGAATGACACGGATGGTCGGATTGATGTTTTTGTTGCGGGAGTTGGAACTGGCGGAACGATTACGGGAGTTGGCGAAGTATTGAAGAAACGAAAACCCAATATTAAAATTATTGCAGTAGAACCTGAAGAATCACCGGTACTTTCCGGCGGCTCACCAGGGTCGCATAAAATTCAAGGAATTGGAGCGGGATTTGTTCCTTCAGTTTTGAATACGGATATTATTGATGAAATTATTCCGGTGCTTTCCGAAGAAGCTGGAGCAACCGCTCGTGCTGCGGCACGATGTGAAGGTTTATTAGTCGGAATCTCATCCGGTGCGGCGTTACATGCCGCGTTGGAATTGAGTAAACAACCCGAATACGCCAACAAACAAATCGTTACCGTTTTACCGGATACCGGTGAACGTTATCTTTCCGGTTGGCTGTTCCATTAACTCTTAAAGAATATC
>JAIRTV010000318.1 GCA_031254675.1 Planctomycetaceae bacterium
GCTCATAAATGACATTCGCTTTTTTGGAAGTTGGCATCCGGGCGTTTGTAACGCCTTAGTTGGTGACGGTTCTATTCGGGCTCTTGGTATTACGACTCCCGAATTATTACTGTTTCGACTGTCACATGTTTGTGACGGTTCAACGGTATCACTTCCTGATTGATTTTGTATATAAACCTTTAATTATTTGTAATATGGGAACGTCTAAAAACCACTGACGAATACCATTTTCTTGACAAGATAAACAGGATTTACCGGATTTTATTTGATTTTCATCTTGTAAATCTTGTCAAAAAATATGTTTTTAGAAATTACCTGTTACTATTACGTTTACCAATTTTAGGAGGAAGATTATGTTCATATTTTACAAATATTTGTTTCTGATATGTTTTTTATTTTTGACGTTTGTTCCGAAATTTCAGATGTTCGGCGAAGAAATGGTCAAAACGGCGGCTGTTATCGGAACGGAATTACCACCCGATATGGTTCAATCGTTGGAACGTGCCGGATACACGATTGATTCCAAAGCAACAGAGTTTTCCATCCTTTTTATCGGCGGACGTCTTGACGATAAAAACGTAGCAAAAACAATTCTTGACGCTGTTCAACACAGTAAAACAATTGTAATTGATATTCGTACCGCAACTCAATTCGCACCGGAATTGAATCCGATATTGCCTTTCAACGATTGGTCAATCAAAGATCAACGTCTTTGTCGCAACAATATTGCTCTCAATTTCAAAGAACCGATCTCTTTCGAAAATGCGTACGATTTACATTTGCCCGGCGCATCCATCGAAAATAGTCAACATCGGTATCTTTACCGCGATTACGAAAAACCGCTCAATAATTCCGACTGGCGAATTATTGCGTTTACACGTAACAGAATGCCTATTCTCATCGCCGGACGTACCGGAAATGCCGGAATTTATGTTTTGGGCGCACGTTGGAATGATCCGGCTCTGGTTAATTCACCAGGGGCAAAATTCTTTTTTGATGCCATTATCAAAAAAATAATCCAACCTCTTGACATTTCACAAAAACTTACAGAAACCGTTGAAATTTCAATACCGGAATTTCAGTCGGACGGTTTGTATATTTGTGCCAAAAATACAACAACGAAATCGGTACGTTTTGCATTAGGATATCAAATTACCAATTGGGAACGCGAAATTCTTAACGTCAAAACATTGGAAATAGAATTGAAACCAGAAGAGATGAAACAAATTCCGTTGCAAGAACGCGGAACATTCAAAGGACAACCGGATATTGCTGAACTCGGTAGCCGACTCCCTTATCGTCGAATCCGTGCCGGAATTTTAAGTTCAGACCGTTTATCTGTAACGAACGAAATTCGTCGGAATATTCTTGTTGCGCCGCCGGTTTCGATCTCGTTGGTCGAAAACGGCAACAATTGGTACGATGAAGCATTTTATGAAGAAATTGACAACGGTGCCGATGGAACTGTTGCGAAACGTTTTATCCAACCGACAGGAACGATGTCGGAATTGACCATTCAAGTTAATAATCGTTTTGTTAATATTGCTCCTTTAGCGGAACCGCGTGACGAAAAAACGCCTGATAATCCAACCATTGAAGGACTCAACGATCTTTCCTACTCTCGCGCTAATGTGCGACAAGACGGGAAAATGCAAGGCGGTTGGTGTGGTGGTGTATTGCCGGAACAAAATGTTTCACTCACATGGTCAGATTCTGTTTTCGTTTCAGGAATTGGTTTGGAAGTTTACGGTCAGGAACGTCTGGAAGATCGGACTCAACCGAAAAATCTAATTTTGAAAACAAAAAATCAGATATTGTTTCAGCAGGATCATCCTGTGTACATAACAAACGGTAGCCGAATGTATGCACGTTATTTTGAAACATTTCCAACAACCGGTACAAAAAGGCTCGACATGGTCATGACGAAATTTCATCAGCAAGGAGTCGGAAGAATCAATCTCGGAGCGACAAATTGTTCCATAAAAGAATTGGAAATTTATGGTTGGACGGTTGAGGATAAAACAGTAACAGATGGTGAACTGGAATTGACATCTTATGATTGTGTAACAGGAAAATCAACATTACTGAAAAAGGAACAGTTGAGCATTCCTGCCGGTTCACGGAAAGAAATAACCGTTCAAATTCCGGCATGTTCTGAATTTAAACCGATTCGTTACGATATTATTTATCGTCAGAATGGTAAAACGCTTGCTCAAACACAGTATGATGTTCTGTATATTCCGCCGAATCGCCTGAGTATTTTGAACAAAAAATCCTTGTACGATTGGGATGTGGGATTGCTTTGTACTCCGGGCTGGGTTCAGAACGGAGGTGATTTTGGTCTTGGGATGTTGGATTGGACACAAGGTTGGGGGGGAGTCCACGATAAAATCTGGGCTCTTGTTCATGGCGTGATGGAGACAGATTATCGTACAATTGATCAACCGGCTCGAATGTTGACAACGAATACGCGAAATTCTCATTACACGAATCCATGGCGTTATCTGCCGGATGGTTCTTACGGTTGGAATCTGATGATTCAAGGACTTCTGAAAAAAGCGGAAACCCGAAAAGTGAAACGATTATGGGTTATTGGTTCGGATCGCTGGAACGGCATTCCGATTGGTCATACATTCGGCTGGGATATGTTTGTTCGATTTGATCGGTTTCTTCGCGATCAGGGCGGCGAAGGTCTCAAATCCCGAAGCCGCAAAGGAATTAGTAACGAAATTATGACACAATACGCCGATCAATGGCAACAATGGCATCTTGAAGAATACGCTAAAAAAATTACTGAGACAAAAAATCTGTTTGCCGAACATGGAATTAAATGGATGTTCGAAACACATGGTTCGTTCCCTTTTGTCGGCGGAGAAATCGGCGACCGTTTGGGAGAAACACATGCCGGAGTGGGTACTGATCTTTTTTGGGAATTGCGCCGCCAAGACCTTTATTGGAGTCTTGCCACACGATTCGCTGTGATTGCTGCCAATCCGAATCTTTCCAGCGGAATGTATAAGCAGTGGGGGTGGGTTAATTCGGAATCCAACAAATTCTGGTTTGCAAACAACGCTCCCGTCGAACCGGCACGTCGGCAATGGTACGGGACTTATTTTATGGGACGTGTCAACTCTGCCGGAACTTTCTTGCCGTATCATGTATTCGGTTACAGTTTGCAAGGCGGTGTTTCCACAAAATTTTATCAACACGAAATTGAAAATTCGTTACGTACATTTAATTTCACTCGTTTTGTTCGTCCTGAACAACCTGCCGGATATGGTTTTATTGTTTCGTGGGATTCTCATCTTCGCCGTATGACCACACAAGGCGGTTCGATGGGATTCGGTCTTTACGCAACAGGCGGTGAGAAAAATCAACTCGATTATCGTATGGGAAATCTTTACGAAACACTAATAAAAAATGGGTTACCTATTGGTTTTGTCAGTTCCAGTTACGCAATCCGAAACTGGAACGGAACAAATCCACTCATTCTGTTGGACGCAAGCGATTGGCAGGGAACAGAATTGGAAACAGTTACGAAACTTTGGAAATCAGGAACACCGATTGTCGGATTCGGCGGTCTTGATCAAAGTTCGACCACACTGAAATTCTGGACAGACGGAGCCGAAAAATTCAACGTCGGAACAATCGAATTTTTCGTGCGAAAAAACCAAAACGGAATACCGTTCATTTATTGTCCCTTTAACGACAACAAATTATCCGCTACGGATATTCCGGTTCTGATAAATACATTGATGAATCTATGCGGATTAAATATTACGATAACACCTCAATTGATTGTGAATCCGTTTATCAATAACGACGCTTTGTTTCTCGGACTCGGAACACTTTCCGATCAAAATGTTACGGCGAAAATACATCTTGATCCCGGACAATGGAATGCGGCGTTAAAGGACACAAAGGTGAAAGTTATTGATCTTGAACATTTTCAAAATATTGTACCGGATACGGACGGCAGTTACACATTTCCCTTGCCGGCGGTTTCCGGAAAAATGTTACTCATTATGAAAGGAGAATAATGACCATGAAAAATTATCGAACAATTTTAACGGTACTGATGATCGTTTTATTTTTTGAAACGTTCGCCATTGCGCAAGAGCGTCAGATACTTCTTGCTGTTTCAGAAAAGGCTGATCCGGCAATTAAAAATGCGGTTGTTCGTCTTAAAAACTGTTCTGTTTTTACTGCATTGACCGCTTGCGGCGGTGCGGCGGACACACAATATGTTACAATAGACAGCGAAACTCTTCTACCGGATTCCGCATTTCAACAAGCCGCGTACAATAATCTGGTGATTGTCGGTTTACCGGATCAGGATGCGTTACTTCAAAAGTGTTGGGGGCATCAGATTGGTCTCCGTTCCGGCGAAATCGAAGTGTTGGGTTACGGAAAATGGAAAGGCGATTTCGGAACAGTTGAATGTGATCGCAATCCGTTTCTCTATTCACTTCGAATCAAAGATCATCCGTATTCAACCAACATCATTAAAATTTCCGGAACATCAGTTGCCGGAGTGATTCAAGCGGTTGAAGCGTTTCGAAACGGTTTATTGAACGGAATCGTTCCTGCCGGACAAGGAAAACTTATTGAAACATCTATTCTTGACTGCAAACCGGACTTTGTTGTTCCACCGTCATTGCCGAATGAACTTGACGAATTTCGGCAAATTGGTTGGACTCAGCCAAATGAAATAGAATATCGTGCGTATATTGATCTGGCAGGTTATCAACCGGAAAAATTATGGCGAATAAAATATGTGAAACCAAAAATATTCGATAATGTCTCTGGAGAAAGTTGGGTTCATGGACTTCATCGTTTATCGTACGGAAATGCAGTAACGATTGCTCAGTTTGCTTCTGCGGAAGAAGCAACAAAAACATGGAACGCACTCGGTCAATCAAACGGCGCTAAACTTGAAACGTTAAACTCGTTTGAGTGTTATCGATTTGAACAACCGACAGATGAAGCATTCGACAAAAGTTATGGAGATGTCCGGTATTTCGTCTCGGAAAAATATCTCATTGCTGTTTCTCTTCCTCAACAACAAACGGAATTACTGTTGAAAAATTATAAACGGTAACGAAATTTGTCCTTCCTATTTTTGATAGGAACAAAATTATTTCTGACACGCCGAACACCAAACCAAAATAACCGAACTTATTTACAATTCCCAACCGCTTCGGCGTGGGTCGCTTAGCAATTTGTTTGCTTCAGCGTTGTCGGTTTTCATTTCTACGGCGTTCCACGTAATTTTCTTGCCAACACGAAACGCCACGCCACCAAGTAAAACCGTTTCCGTCAACTTTCCGGCATAATCAAAATTACAAGTTGTATCGCCACCGTTTTTGATTGCGTTGAGCCATTCTTTGTGATGACCAAGCGATTTTGGAATGGACGGTTCGGGATGTTTTAATGTTTTGAAAAGTGCCTCTTCGCCATAAATTTTGAACTCGGAATAATTCGAAAGCAACACGCCATCCGTACCAACAAACAACACTCCGCCTCCGTTATAATTTTTCGGCATTGGGAAATCTTTGTAGAGTGCCGGTTTTGCGTTGTGGTCGTACCAGTAATATGTCAACGCTTCGTGTTTGTCGGTTTTGGGAAATTCATATTTGATTGTAAGATCAAGTTTGCAACAAACAGGATCAGGTTCGGGACCTTTTGCTTCAATAGTTGTCGGATATTCCAAGCCTAAAGCCCAGAATGGCAAATCACCATAATGACAACCAAAATCGCCGAGCGGTCCACTACCGAATTGCCAAAATGATCTCCAATTGCCGCCGAAGTAAGTCGGGTTGTAAGGCATTTCCGGTACAGGACCGAGCCATAAATCCCAGTCCAAATCTGGTGGAATTGGATGTGTTCCGGTTGGACGTGGTTTGTTACCCCAATTGGCACCAGCCCAAACGTGAACAGTTTGAACCGCTCCAATCACTCCCGCTTGAATATGCTCGACAACGCGACGATAATTTTCTCCTTCGTGAATTTGTGTTCCTTGTTGGGTTTTGAGATTTTTCTCTTTAGCAATTTTCTGCATAACGCGAATTTCATTGACATCGTGTGCCATTGGTTTTTCAACATAGCAATGGATACCCAACTTCATTGCCGCAACACAAATCGCAGCGTGTGTGTGATCTGGTGTTGAAACAACAATTGCGTCGAGTTTTTCACCGTCTCTTTCGAGCATTTGGCGGAAATCGACAAATCGATTTGCGGTTTTTACAGAATCGCCTACTTTATCGAGGAATGTTTTATTGACATCGCATAAAGCAACAACATTTTCGCCTTGAATTGCGTTAAGATGTGCTCCGCCACGCATTCCCGAAACACCAACAAGCGCAACGTTAAGTTTTGAGTTGGTGTCGGCGGCGCGAAGAAACGCAGGTGCAGCAAATGCGGATACGGAAACTGTACCAACTGTTTTCAAAAAAGTACGACGTGTCTTTGTCATTTTAGTTTCTCCTAAATTTAAAACAGGAATCGTCCCAAATGTTGAACGATTACGAAGTGGATTCAATCTGTCGGATTGAGTGAACGCTATTCGACAAGTATTTTACCATCTCACGAATATCAGACGCAAGTCCCCATAATTTTTCCTACCGCTCACAAGGTGTTTTTTTGTAACCATTCACGTTATTTTATGTATGTGCGTGAACGTTAATGAGATCTTTTAGAAATGGAATGTCCGTCTCAATAAACCGAAAATAATCTTCGCTTGCTCGGAATTAATACGCCTAAGTTCGGTGTTTTCTCTTTCCAATTGCAATACCTTCGACTCAACACTTTCAGGTAGGATTGTCATAACCGGATCATACAAATCACAAAAAAAAACACGCAATAGAGAATATTACCGTGAACGCTTACACTTTTTTTCCTAGCGTTCATAGTGTGGTTGTTAATTTAGATAA
>JAIRTV010000338.1 GCA_031254675.1 Planctomycetaceae bacterium
AAAAATAAGTTACTAATTTTTTTTGACATAATTTTTATACTTGTTAAAAGTTGGTAAAGGGTTAATTTTTTTAGTAATTTGGAAACGAGATTTGTAATAACATTCTACCAAAATGTTTCCTTCAATTCATTATAATTTTATTTTTTAGCAAAACAAGCTCTGTAGCAAGAAATTATAAAAAAATACAAACCTCATTGTGTACGGGTAATAAATTCAATCAATTCATAAATAATTTTATGCATTTTCATATCCTATTAAAAAAGTGATTTCGATAGTTTTTTCTGTTTTGACAACCATCCTTTTTTGTTCATTTAGCTGTAAATTCAATGTATTTCGTTTCCAAAAAATGCCGTTGGAATATCCTTGAATGGTTTTGTTTGTTTCGGCAATAGCGAGACGTTTTTCTGCTCATAAACCGTATTCTTCATTTTTTTCAATTCCGACAGACCTTTTCTCTAACCTAACATTACAAAACACGTACAATTTGGTACTGTCCTGAATTTATTGCTTCCTTGTCTTTAAAATATTCAAAACAAGGTATAAGGTGGGTGAAAGCCCTTCAGACGAAATATCCCCTACCTCTGGATTTTCACCTAAACAACAATAAACTCTGAAATTTTTACTCATTTCAACAACCAGCCGGTAAATATTTAAGAAAATTTTCGAAAAGCAAAAATTTCGCTTGACATTTATTTTAGTCTCATCTATAATTTACACTTGTCTGGGATTGTGATTCGCTTTCTTTGTCGTTTGTGTTACGGCAACGTTTTACAATTATCTTGATAAAACCTTATAAAATAAGGAGAATGATGATGGAACATTTAGTAAAAGGTGGTTCCAGACTTTTTGTAGTCCTTCTGGCAAAAAGTCAAATGTTAAATTTGGTAAACTGCACAAAGCAGGGGGGGGGGGGATAGATGGAGTGGAGAGTGGTTGATTTTTCAACGCTATTCGGCAAAATTCTCAACTCTTTCACATTCTTTACGATTCGGCTTTACGTTAGTCGAACTTCTTGTGGTGATTGCGATTATCGGCACGTTAATTGCGTTACTGTTACCTGCCGTTCAAGCTGCTCGAGAAGCCGCGCGACGAATGCAATGCACAAACCACATGAAACAACTCGGACTAGCTGTCCACAACTTCCACGACACACAAAGAAATTTACCACCTAATTGTCTTACAGTTGATCGTGTTAGCGGGTTTGTGTTTATTTTGCCCTACTTGGAACAACAACCGCTTTATGATGTTTTTGCATCATTTCCGTACGGTATTGCACAAAACATTAAATTTCCTACATCTTTCAGTAACCCTGACTGGCATTCTACTGTCGAAGGGCTTAGCAATGCGAAGTCTTTCAAAGAAGGACTCAATTCTATTTCTTTTATGTGTTGTCCTTCGCGTCGAGCCGCAACAATAAATAATGAATCAAAATCTCTCTATTATCCTGACGAAAATTGGACAACACCAACCGCGGCAACTTGTCGAATGAATGGTCCAGCCGGTGATTATGTTATTGTTGGTTGCCGTCTTGATACTCGGCAAGCCAATCTTCCTGGTTTGTATGGTTTGAACATTGGTGGTCTTAATCGAAACAATAGTATTGCCGGTGAATCAGGAAACTGGGACAGTATTCAAAATGTAGATCGTAGTCCGCTTCGTGCGCCTCTTTTACCTTTGCGAGCTGATGGTACTCTCACCACTGCCGACAGCGAACTGAAAAATTACATATTGCGTGACGATATGGCTTGGTGGCAAGATGGAAGCACCAATATTTTTTTGTTTACGGAAAAACATGTTCCGATAGGTGATCATCTTCATAATACGGCGTGGGATTGTAGTTGGCTTGTTTCTGAAGGTTCTCGGTGGCTTGGTTCGCAACGTGGATTGCGGGATGGGATTCAATTTCCAACTTATAGTAGCGATAAATCACCAATTGGAGATCAGTATGCCAACCGAATTGGAAGTTGGCATCCCGGAATTTGTAATTTCGTTATGGGCGATGGATCCGTGCGAGGAATCCCAATTTCCGTACCAATTAATGTATTACTTCAAATTTCACATGTTTGTGATGGTTTGACGCCGGCGATTCCGTAACTATATCAATAACCTCTTATTTAAGGAAATTTAATTAAATGTCAAAAATATTTTGTAACTTTTTTATAATGTTGTTACTTATTAGTTTGGTCGGATGTAGTAATCATGTGAAGTTATCAGGTCGTGTTACTTATTCGGATACCAACGAGCCATTGGAATCAGGAACGGTTATTTTCCTTGCGGAATCGGAAACGTTTCAAGCACGTGGTGAAATCGAAAAAGATGGTTATTATGTTCTTGCAACACTTCGCGAAAACGATGGTTTACCACCTGGAAATTATCGTGTTTATGTGAACAGTGCTTATCGGTACGAAATACATGAAAATGCTTCCACAACTGAAATTCGTTTGATTACTGATAAGTACACCAGTCCGGAAACATCGGGATTGGTATTCAAGGTTGACCGTTCAACAACAAAATTTGATTTTCAAGTTGATCGCGCTTCCGGAAACAAAAAGAAAAACTGAGAAACCATCTATGATTATTGATGTAACATTCCTTTGAACACAGAATACTCGAAAAAAGAAAAGGATAAAAATTTCGTATTTTCAGTGTTCAAATAAAAAATTTGAAATAATTGAAAAAAAATAATTTTTATTCTTGACTTCGACTTTGAGTTCGGATAAACTTTGAAACTTAGTCAATTGTAACTCGTGTTTTTTTGCTGTTGTTCACGGCAAACGTTTTACGATGATTTTGGAGAAACCTTAAAAATAAGGAACATGATGATGAAAAACTTTATTGAACATGATTCGCAAAATTCACCGAAAAACACACAAACCAATTCAGCGAAACACCAAATGTTAAAATGGACAGGTTGCATAAACCAGGGGGGGGGGGGATAGATGGAGTAAAAAGTCAGGAACAAATAGTGAAAAGTGGTCGATTTTTCGACGCTATTCCAAAAAATTCTTAACTCTTTCACAGTCTTTGCAATTCGGTTTTACGTTGGTCGAACTTTTGGTCGTGATTGCGATTATCGG
>JAIRTV010000345.1 GCA_031254675.1 Planctomycetaceae bacterium
TTGAGAGCCATTTTTTGATTAACGGCAGATGGAAAGTAACCGATTTGGTCGTGCATATTATGACACGCAATCGCCCATTGTTTCTGTTGGTTGGTACATTGACTTCGCCGCGCTGCCTCGCGAGCAGCTTGCACGGCTGGCAACAGAAGAGCGATTAACACGCCGATAATCGCAATAACCACAAGAAGTTCGACTAACGTAAAGCCGAATCGCAAAGAGTGTGAAAGGGTTGAGAATTTTGTGGAAAAACGCCGAAAAATCGACCACTTTCCACTATCCGTTCTCAACTTTTCACTCCATATAGCCCCCCCCCTGGCTTACGTAGCTTGTCCATTTTAACATTTGACTTTTCGCAAAAAATATTGCGAAAATCCCAACAACACATTTCACTAAATTTTCCATAATTATTTTCCTTATTTTTCAAGGTACATTGAAAAATCACAAAACGTTTGCCGCAAAACACACAGCAAAAAAATACGTTTTGCAATCAAATGAGTTTTATAGTTTATATGAATTAAGAACAAATGTCAACAGAAATTTTTTATTTTCATGTAAAAAATAAGGAAGGATTTTAAATCTGGAACCGGCAAAATTTTATACTCGCGACACTTTAAAATTCGCCTTTTATTTTTATAATCCAAAAGATATTAAAATTATTTGGGAAGTTTCCGTTTTGGTGTTGAATTATTGCGTCCTTGGGAAAGTAACAAAAATATTCTATCAATCGCAAACTTTCAATCATAAATGATACACGACAAATCATAACGATTCATAATCATAACAAAAACACAGTCAATTGAACAAATTCATCCACATCGAAGGGGCAAGAGTCCATAATCTTAAAAATATTTCGCTTGATATTCCGCATGGTAAATTTATTGTGATTACGGGACCAAGTGGGAGCGGGAAAAGTTCACTTGCTTTTGATACGATTTTTGCCGAAGGACAACGACAATATCTTGAGTCGCTTTCTGTTCATGCCCGATCATTTTTGCGCCGCATGGAACGCCCCGATGTCGATTTGATTCGCGGACTACAACCAACCGTGGCAATTGATCAACGCGGAAGAGTTCGCAATCCTCGAAGTACGGTTGCCACACTAACCGAAGTGTACGATTATTTGCGATTGCTTTACGCACGCTGCGGATTGCCTCATTGTTTCCAGTGCGGACGACCAATCCGACAACAATCGCCGCAACAAATTTTCAACGAAATCATGGCATTGCCCAACGGAATACGTCTCATGCTTCTCGCTCCGGTCGGGTATGGATATCAGTACGAATATGGACAAAAGAACGAATCGCAACAAAAAAAAGAACAGCAAGATACTTTTCGGAACATTTTTCAGAAAATTGCCAAAGCCGGTTTTGTTCGTGTTCGCGTGGACGGGCAATTGCTCGATATTGAACAGATTTCTCAAACCGATACTCATCAATACCAACAAATCGAAACGGTTATTGATCGGATTGTTCTGAAAGACGGCGTGCAAAACCGGCTCATGGAGTCATTGCAACTCGCTTTGAAACACGGTGAAGGAACCGTTCTGGCTGTGTACGAAAAAGAACGAATCACCAACACAGACGGTTCCACAAAAAGTATTTGGAAAGACATTCCTTTCTGTACGCTTTTTGCCTGCCCGAAATGTCATATTGATTTTGCCGAACCGGAGCCGCGAACATTTAGTTTTAATAGTCCTTACGGAGCCTGTACGAAATGTGAAGGAACCGGTTACGAGGGAGAAAATATTTGTACCGAATGTCAAGGAAGCCGGTTGCGTCCCGAATCACGGAATGTTACGATTGGCGACAAACGGATTCACGAACTCAGTGCGTTGACGGTAGAAGCATCGCTTGATTTTTTCAAGACATTAGAAATTCCGTCCGAAAAACAAGATATTGCCAAACCGATTTTGGAACAAATGATTCCGCGTATCGAATTTTTGAACAAAATCGGACTTGATTATCTCACGCTTGATCGTCCGGCGGACACGCTCAGCGGCGGCGAATTACAACGTGTTCGGTTGGCAACTTGTCTTGGCGGAGGATTGACCGGTGTTTGTTACGTTTTAGACGAACCATCCATCGGCTTGCATCCGCGTGACCATCGGCGTTTGCTCGACGCTATAAAATTGTTGCAAAAAAATGGCAACACGATTATTGTTGTCGAACATGATGAAACAATGATACGTGAAGCGGACAATATTATTGAAATCGGTCGCGGTGCGGGACGTTTCGGCGGAAATATTGTTGCAATCTGGAAAAAAGAACAAGGACAATGGAAAAAAGATCATCAGGAAAATGATAATTCGTTCGCAAATTCGCTCGCAACAAATTCATCGAAAACAAATTTATCCGAAACCTATTCGTCGGAATTTCCGTTATCATTTTGTGATTTTCCGATCAATCACCGGAAAAAACCGTTTTTGCACGAAATTGTATTGACGGGAGTTACCACGAACAATTTGAAAAATATTACGGTTTCTTTTCCGCTTGGTTTTTTGATTTGTGTTACGGGAGTTAGTGGTAGCGGTAAGAGTTCATTACTCAATGAAACACTGGTTCCTGCGGTTCGCGGTTATTTATCGAACGCAAAACCAACCGGCAATTTTCAACAACTGCAAGGTGTGGAAAATATTGACAAATTGGTGGAAGTGGATCAATCGCCGCTTGGACGTTTTCATCGGAGCAATCCGGCAACTTATAGCGGTATTTTTGATGAAATTCGCAAAATTTTTGCAACAACCAAAGATGCCAAACGACGTGGATATAAGGCAACTCGTTTTAGTTTTAATATTTCCGGAGGACGTTGCGAAGCGTGTCAAGGGCAAGGCGTACAAAAAATTGCGATGCATTTTCTAAACGATTTTTATTCGGTGTGTCCTATTTGTAACGGTCAACGCTTTAATCGCCAAACGCTTGATGTGAAATACAAGGGCAAATCAATTTCCGATGTTCTTGAAATGCCGATAGATGAAGCGGTTACGTTTTTTGAGAACATTCCGCAAATTGATCGGGTGTTGCGGAGTTTTCAACGTGTTGGGTTGGGTTATTTGCCGTTGGGTCAATCGTCGTCCATGCTCTCCGGCGGCGAAGCACAACGGGTAAAACTAGCAACAGAACTCGCTAAAACAGAAACAGGAAAGACATTGTATATTCTCGACGAACCGACAACCGGATTACATTCGGGAGATATTAAGCGGTTGTTGGATGTCCTGTTGGGCTTGGTCGAACACGGCAACACAGTGATTGTGATTGAGCATAATTTTGCGATAATACGGTCAGCGGATTGGATTATTGATCTTGGTCCTGGCGCCGGAATTCGCGGCGGTTTCATTACCGCAACAGGAATACCATCAGAGTTAATCACAGAAAATGGAGAATGGAAAATATTGCCAACAGAATTTGTACCACAAAATCAATAATCCGCTTGCAACACAAACAACTCATGGGAACTTGTTAAACTAACCACAAAATATATATGACGAAAATTTTACCGAATAGTTTACAATTTTATAGTTTGCGGTTTGCGATTTGAGATGACGTGAAATTTTGACGATAATTTCACGATAACGATGATTATTCTTCGATTCATCGGTAATCGCCATTCACAAACCACAAATAGAAAGAACACAGAACAATGAATACCAATACCACACAACTCATCACCGAAAATCCAAACGAAACACTCGATCAACAAATTAATGAAACAAAACGTTTTATTTTGCATATTGATTTTTCTTTGTCGTTTTTTTCACTTCTGACAATTCTTCTTGCGGTTTTATTTGTGGCGGTTCTTGCGGATCATTGGCTTTTCGCGGACGGTTTGTCCATCCCTTTGCGATTTGGTGTTCTTTTGGTTTTGCTTTCCATTATTGCGTTTTACACTTATCGCCGAATTGTTCCGCTTTTGCTTTATCCAATCAATCCCGTTTACGCCGCCAACGTTTTAGAAGAAAGCAATCCGTCTTTGAAAAATTCCATCGTCAACTGGATTTTGTTGCGGAAAGAACGGCTCGAACAAGGAAACCGTTACAACGATAAATTGTCGGAACGCATCTTCGACGGTGTTACTAAAACAGCAGTGTCTGGAATTCATCGTATTTCTTCCGAACGGGCGGTTGATTTGCGTGGTTTGACTCGTTGGGGAATTGCTCTTACGCTTTGTTTTTTGTTTTTCGTCGTCTATGCAACTTTTTCGCCGAAAAGTCCGTTCACCTCGTTGACTCGGATTATTTTGCCGATCAGTAATATCGAACGACCACAAGCGGTACGTTTTCTCAACGTCGAACCCGGAAATACGATTGCCTTGCAAGGCGAAAAATTGACGGTTTCCGCTGAAGTTGTTGGTCGAAGTAACGAACCGGTTTATCTTTTCTTTTCGACCGACGACGGTCAAGCGGTTCGGCAGGCAATTCCAATGTCGCTTCCAGAAGGGAAAACAAGGTATGAAGTTCCGTTTCCGCCGGGGAAACAAGGTTTTGTCGGTGGTGTTGATTATTGGATTGCCCAAAACGATAGCCGAAGCCGAACTTTTCGGATTGAAGTTCGTCCTACCGCCTCCATCGAAATTGTTTCATTAAAATACCGTTTTCCGCCTTACACCGGATTGCCGGACGAAACCATCGAAAACAGCGGCGATATTCGCGCCGTCGAAGGAACCGAAGTCAAAATCGGCGTCCGAAGTACGATTCCGTTACAACGCATTAATCTTGTGTTTGATAATGATCCGGCTCGAACTGTCGGAATGAAACTCGCCGACAACAACCCATTGGAGGCAACCGCCACACTCACCCTAAAACTCGACCCGCAAAATACCAACCCAACAACAATTCGGAATTTTTCGTTTCAGGCAACTGATTTGGAAGGATACGAAAGTCGCCGAAGTGGTATTTTCCGGCTTGAAGTGTTGCCGGATCAACCGCCAATGGTGCAATGGGCGGATACCGACACCCAACTAAAAGATGTAGCACAATTAGAGTTGCCGCTTAACAAGGTGTTGGAATTGCCGATTCAGGCGGAAGATCGTGATTTTGGTTTACGTTATTTGCGGTTTCATGTTGAGTCCGGCAACAAACAGATTCGTCCCGTCGAACTCTTGGACTCTCCGGCAACCGGAGCAACAGAACACAAAGGAACTATTCAACGCAAAACAATTTTTTCGCCGATTACCAGTCGGCTTGCCGAAGGTGATTCTGCTGAAATTTGGGCGGAAGCGATTGATACGAAATTCCCCGATCCAAACAACGCCACGACGCGACGAATTACAGTACGAATTATTGCGCCGCAAAAACAAGAACAACCGCCTAAAGAAAACGAAAAAGATATTGACGAAAAGAAGGAACAACAAAACAAAGGTCAGGATCAGGATAAAAGCAACGATAACGATAACAACGATTCTCAAAATGACAGTAAAGACTCGAACAAAAATAACGAA
This sequence comes from Planctomycetaceae bacterium, assembly GCA_031254675.1. Lineage (GTDB taxonomy): Bacteria > Planctomycetota > Planctomycetia > Pirellulales > Thermoguttaceae > WRKP01. Next base: position 5,434 of record JAIRTV010000345.1, read on the forward strand.
AACGATAAAGACCAAAACACGGAACAAATGAACGAAGGAACCGGAAAAGAAACCAACGACAAAAACAGTGAGAAAACGAACGAAAAACGTGGAGAGCCAAATGAGCAACAACGATCAGACGAGCCGCAAAATGTTCGGAACGCAGAGGAGCAGAATGAAGGGCAGAGTCGCGAATCCAATTCGCAAGACGATTCCAACGAATCGCATCGTGAATCTTCCAAGACGAATGACAATAGATCCGGCAACAATAGTGATAACAACAATAATGACAAAGCGAATAATAGTGAAACGGATTCGGCAAACGATAAGGACGGTAACGAAAGTTCTGAACAGAAACACGATAATCCGTCTGCGAAAAGCGAGCAGCGGAATCATGTTCCTCCGAAAAACATCAATCCCGAAACGCAAGACGGAGACGCAATGGAAGAAATTTTGAAGCAGATGCAAAAGGAAGGAAGATTTGATGATAAAAAATTGGACGAACAGACCGGCGAGAACGCGAATGTTGATAAACAGGCGAACAATGATCAAAAGAATCAAAAGGACGACAATCAGAATCGGCAAGAGAAGAACGTTTCGTCTCCAGAGCAATCGAATTCAGACTCAACTGATTCGGGTCGAACCGAGTCAGACCGGACGAATTCAAAACCGGAAACGCAAAATCGGAATGAACAAAATTCGGAGCGGCAAGGAACGGAACAACAACGTGAATCGGGTTT
>JAIRTV010000449.1 GCA_031254675.1 Planctomycetaceae bacterium
AGTGCCGGTCGATTCACTCATCAAGATACGGTGTTGCAACACTATCGGCAACGTCATTTTATTGTACGCAGTACGTTTGAAGAAGGTTGTATCGAAATTTCGATTGACCGAAAAAACACGTCTCCGTTCAATTATTGAACGGTTACGAAAATAATTATTCCGTGGAACAATATTTTTGAAACGCAATTTTGACAATATCTTGTATTCAGCAAATTGCGTTTTCTTTTAGACTCGCACTTCCGCATTTGTAACAACTAATATGTCTTCATAACGCCGACGAATTGGTTCGATTTGTTCGTTGATGAACTCGTCAACTTGTTCCGGTGAACGTCCAATAAACGCCGAAGATTCCAACTCGGCTTCAAGATCAATTCCAGAAAATGCCGGATCGTTTTGGAGACGTTTAATCAAATCGTTTTCGCCACCTTCGATTTTGACAACAGTTGCCGCTGCCAACGCATGCTGACGAATCCGTTCGTGCAAATCCTGACGATCACCACCACGTTCCACCGCCGCCATAAGAATATTTTCCGTTGCCATAAAAGGAAGTTCCAACCGCAAATTCTTTTCAATCACTTTCGGGTAAACAACCATTCCTTCAGCAATGTTTTGATACAAAATCAACACGGCATCAATTGCCAGAAACGCTTGCGGTAACACAAGTCGGCGATTGGCACTGTCATCCAATGTTCGTTCCATCCATTGGGTTGAGGCGGTCATGGGCGGACTTGTTTGCAAACTCATTACCAATCGAGCAAGCGAACAAATCCGTTCACTTCGCATGGGATTCCGTTTATACGCCATCGCCGAAGAACCAATCTGATCAGCTTCAAACGGCTCCTCCATTTCCTTGCGATGAGCAAGAATACGAAGGTCTGTTGCAAATTTATGCGCACTTTGCGCCACTCCCGATAACACATCAAGAATTTGCGAATCCATTTTTCGCGGATACGTCTGACCTGTTACCATAAAAGAATCCATGCCGACTTTAGCACAAAAAATCCGCTCCAATTGCTGAACTTTTTCATGATCACCATTAAACAGTTTCAAAAAACTAGCTTGCGTTCCGGTGGTTCCTTTGTTGCCAAGAGTTTTAATGTTACGGAGCCGGTGTTCTACTTCGGCAAGATCAAGAACCAAATCATAAGCCCAAAGGCAAACTCGTCGTCCTACTGTTGTCGGTTGAGCCGGTTGGAGATGCGTAAACGACAAACACGGCAAATCACGGTATTTCCACGCAAAACGACCCAACCGGTCAAGCACGACCGCTAAACGATTTCGAATCAAAACAAGCGCTTCACGTAGCAAAATTGCATCGGCATTATCGGTAACAAAACAACTCGTCGCTCCAAGATGAATAATCGGTCGAGCATTGGGACAAACATCGCCGTAAGTATGAACATGAGCCATAACATCATGACGAAGTTTGGATTCGTATTCCGCCGCTTTTTCAAAATCAATATCGTCAAGATGAGAGCGAAGCTCTTCAATTTGGGTTTGAGTGACGGGAAGTCCTAACTCCGCTTCCGCTTCCGCCAACACCAACCAAAGTCGTCGCCATGTACTAAATTTACGTTGCGCTCCCCAAAGTTGCGACATCGAACGCGAAGCGTAACGGCTAATCAAAGGATTTTCGTAATCAAGCATCGGTAAATAATAAAATCATGAATAATCGTGCAACAGAATTAACTGTTAAAGCAAATCGCTACACAATTGTTTGTTAAGAAATAATATCAAGCCTTAAAATTGTTTGTCCAAATTTTACACAGGAATTTTACACAGGATTCAGATAAATAAATAGATAGCCGTTAAAATTTTTCGCTCATTTTGGTGGAATTGTTGTCAAAAGCAGGCAACAGAAAAGGAATTATTCTCGATGATTGAGTTTTTTCAAAACGGTATTTTTTTTCGTCGTATCAAGAATTTCGTTCGCCCAAGCCTCAATATCTTCTGTGGAACGAGTTATAATCATCATGTCAATCACCGCAACTAACGCATCATCGCGTTCGTTTCCCGGATCAATATCTTCAATCGTTTCCCAAACTTCTTCCAGCGTTCCGCCCCACGCCTGCATGGACGCAATCTTTCGAAGCAAACCATTTTTAAGAGAAATCAATTCCAAACGAGAAAGAGATCGAAGTGACTTTTGCTGATGATCTTCAGAAAAAAAATCTTTCTTCAACGGTAACACAAACGATTCGGACAATTGCGGCGAAATAAAACTTATTTCCGTTTCGTTATCAGGCAACAACACAATCAGGTCTGCCGCTTCAAGCACTAATTTTTTGATACTCAAAAATTGATCAGTTAGCGGTATTCGTTGGTCTTTCGTCCGAATCACGAGTAACGATTCCGTCAATTTAAGTAAAATCGTGGCTTTTTCGCGAGGTTCAGTAATTTTCGCGACGAATTCCTCCGCTTTGTCACAAATTTGTCGGGCGGGTTCTTCCAACCCGAGCAAAAGATAAATTGCGGCAATATCCAGATAAATTCGTGTCGAATCAAACGATTGCTTGGTTGCGGTCAACGCGGTTTCCGCTTCCTTGCAAAATTCTAGTGTTTTTTCTTTATTTTCTTCCCTTAAAAACCAGTTGGCGAAAGAACAAAGTCCTTGTGCTTTTCGGATTCCGTTTTGTTTTCGGTTTCGACATGATTCGGCGGCGTTGTTCATCATTTTTGTTGTTCCGTTTCGGTCTTTCATTCTCGTGCGAAAACGCGCAATATTTTCAAAAGACTCTGCCTGGAGTAAGGGATCTTCGATTTGTCCTGCCGTTTTCATTGCCAGCTCTAGGGGATCGCGTATCTCTTTGGGAAGGTCACCACTATTGTAAAACCTTTCCGTTTTCTGGTAGGTTTGCCAAACATCTTGAATTTGAAACCGAACAAAATCTTCTAAAAGAGTATCTCTAATTGTTTTATCTTGAATTTTTGCCGAAACATCCGCCGCGTCCGCAAAACGATATTCATAGATTAACTGTTGCACAAGATTTTTATATCGCAAATCCCGCGTGGAACTATTGGGCAATCGGCTGATTTCAAAAAGCAATTGATTAAGATTTTGCTGTGCTTTGGCTCTTTCTTCTTCCCAATTTGTTGAGATATTATTTTCCGCGCGAAGGTTGGTGATTTCGAATCGGACGTTGGCTTCGGCGGCGGCGTCAATAGTTGATTGTTGATTGTTCTGGTCAAGGACAAACGACTCAGAAGGACGACACCCCGCCAAAACAACCCAAAAGAGCAACCCCGTACACAAAATCGCTTTTTTCAAATAAAACCGGAACAACAACATAGAAACACAATATAACGAAAAATCACCGAATCCGAAACGATCAACTCGTTTTTAATTTTATACACTTCATCCATAATTTCAAGGTTCTTATCTTTGCGCAAACCATGAAATCGAGCAATACCAACCGATAAAATGTGTACTGATGCGGTTGTGTGTTGTGATTTATTTTACGAAGGTTCGTGCATATCCGGTGTATCGAGTTCGAGAGGCGGATGGACAACTTCAGTCGAATTGGGAGTTGTCAGTACTTTCCAAGAACACCAAATTAAAAGCGACGTCATTGAACCAATAACAATCGTCATCGTAATCCAACCAGTAATTGTCATAAAT
>JAIRTV010000467.1 GCA_031254675.1 Planctomycetaceae bacterium
GCGTTCGGATCGGTCAGAACAACAAGATTTATCACAACAATTTCCCGAAAAAGTTGAAGAACTACGCCAAATCTGGCAACAATTCAATGAACAATTTCAACAAAACAGTGAACGTGAATAGTTGATAACGAATAGTGAATAGTGAATAGTTCGCAAGCGGAATTATAACCGTTCTGGTCATAATTCTGCTTGCGAACTATTCACTATTCACTCATAACTATTAACTATAACGATAGCCGACTTGCCCTCGTGTTGAGCCGGCAATTGGATTCCAAACCGTTTGGCGACACAAATTGCCGTCCGAAAACAGGGTCAGAATTGCCTAGCGGCAATGCAACCGTGGGTGAAAGCCCTTCGGCGAAAGGTTGCCCACCTGAAAAGGAAGGTTGCTCACCTCAAAGGTAGGTGATGTTTCGCCGAAACATCACGTCGGCATTAGCCGACCAGCCCCTGTTTTCGGATGGCAATTGGATTCCAAACCGTTTGGCAACACAAATTGCCAGCCGAACACAAGGGCAAATTGCCTAACGGCAATGCAACCTTTCGGCGAAAGGTTGCCCACCTGAAAAGAAAGGTTGTCCACCCGAAAAGAAAGGTTGCTCACCTAAAAAGAAAGATTGAATCCTGTCTCAAGGAAGGCTTAAAGAATGTGTTGGGGTTTGGGAATTTTTGACCGGCAACCACAGTATCAGACAACAACAAGAAAAAAATATCAAAGAAGATATTATGCAGATTACAACGATCTTGACAGATACGAAGTCGCCCACAAGAACGAATCTTTAAGCAAATAAGTATTTTTGTCGGTTTTGGAGTCAAAAATCATTTATAATATTTATATTGTTTATCTTTTCTATTCTGTGTTGCTTGGTTATGCGGCATTCGGGATAGAAATATTATTTTGCGGGAAATCAATTGTCGATAAACGGGTTGATTGTGTAAACCACCACAACGAAAACCAGAACTCTTCACCCCAACCAAAATACAAAACTCAACAAAAATCCCCAACCCAATAAAACAGAATAAACCAAAACAAAAGAAATATTAGCCCAAGGAAACATCGGAACACCAAATAACCAGAATAACCAAAAAAATAAAAAAATTTTCACTCCTCCCGTGTTTTCCACATGCAAATAAAAGAATCCCTTTGAGGATTAGGCAATTCCAAAAACTAAAAAATTGATAGGTTAGTTTATGTCAGGTATTCAAAGTAGTGTTGGTTTGATTTCGGGAATTGATTATGTTGGTTTGGTGGATCAGTTGATTGCTCTCGACTCCATTCCAAAGGATAATCTCACAAAACGGAACGAAATCTTGGCAAAAGAAAGGTTGGCTATTGAAGATTTGATGGCGCGTTTTCTGGTTTCGACTTATGCGGTTAATAACTTGAACAAAGCGGAAACCTTCAACCGTTGCACTCCCAACAGCAGCAACACCAATGTTCTTACCGCCACCCGAAACGGAACACCCACTGTTGGTTCTTACACGTTCACGCCCGTCCAGCTCGCCACCACCCAACAAACCATCACCAAAGGTGTTGTCAGCGACACCGAAGCGTTGGGAAAAACCGGAACAATCACGATTGGCAAGAGTTGGTCGCTCGAAAATAAAGTCGAACTCCAAAATATTAACGGCGGGAATGGTTTTACCAAAGGTCATATTCGTATCACCGACGGAAACGGCGTTCGGGCAACAATTGACCTTCGAAACGCCACCACCATCAACGATGTTGTCGAAGCCATCAACAATAACACCGATGTCGATGTCTCCGCCGAACTTATTGACGACCGAATGGTTTTGACCGATTTGAGCGGCGGCGATCCGTCCAAGTTTTTAGTGCAGGAAGTCTCCGGCGGGAACACCGCCGCCTCGCTCGGTCTTGCCGGATTAACCGCCGATGGAGATGGTGTCGCGGTTGGAAATTCAATCTATCGGCTTGGCGAAAATATGAGCCTCAACCAACTTAACGATGGCAATGGGTTGGTGTTTGACTCGATTTTGCCGGAAATGACGGTGTATTGCAAAGACGGTTCGGTGGTTTCGATTGACTTCAACCGGCGTTCCACCACCGCCGAAATCGAAGCCGGCGCACCAGAAATTCGTCGCGAACTCACTATTGGCGATTTGCTCGAAACAATCAACAATGCCACCGATACCAATGGAGTTGCGGGAAAAGTTCAGGCGTCGATTAGCGATGACGGTCGGCGAATTGTGTTTCGCGACACCACCACGGGAAGCAATACCACCGAATTTGTCCAACCCAGCGGCAATCTCAGCCCTGTTTTCCGAACTCTCGGACTCATTAACGGCGATTACGATACCGCTCTTCGCAGCGACGACGGAACACTCACCACGCGACAACTTATCGGCGGTCTCAATTCGCCGCTCATGTCCACGCTCAATGGCGGTTACGGACTTGCCAACGCCACCGCCGGTGAAATCGAAGTACAAGACCGCGACGGAAATAAAGCCGTTTTGTCCTTCACCCAAGACGAACTCAATTCAATACAAACATTCGAAAATGCGGTTGCCATCCTCAATCATAAATTACAAACCGCCGAAGTCGATGTTCCCGCAGGCGAAGCACCAAAATACGGAATTGGAATTGTTGTCAGTATGAACGACGCCAAAACCGGTTTCCAACTCACCGATACCACCGGAAAAAATAACGCCAACCTCATTTTTCAAGATAAAACCACCACAACCACCACCACAACCCCACCCGAAAACCCCGACGACGAACCCACCACTGTTACCACAACAACTTCCCCCAATATCGCTTCTTCTTTTGGGTTGGAGGTTAATACCGCCCAGTCCACGATTAGCGGAAACAGCATGAATCGGCAAACGGTTGCCTATTCGACAAAACTCTCGGAATTGAACGGAGGACGCGGAATTACATTGGCGGGCGGCAGAATCACGATTACGGATTCGGCGGGGCGTTCGGAAAGTATTACGTTCGACTCGAAAACTCACCAAACACTCGGCGATGTCATCGACGCCATCAACCGAACCAGTGTGAGCGTCAACGCCCGAATCAACGACACCGGCGACGGAATCTTATTAGAAGAATTTGCCGGAGGAAGCGGTAGTTTCTCTTGTTTGGACGACAGCGTTTCAAAATTCGCCGCCGATATGGGAATCAATAAATCCGCAAACCAATCTCAAAAAACCGAAAACGGTCATCTCCTTATTGACGGAAGTTCCACCCACAAAATCGAAATCGTCGAAACCGATTCTTTAGACGATATTCGTCAGAAAATCAACGATGTTGGCGGGAATTTTTCGGCGTCGATTCTTGCGGATGGTTCGAGTACGCCGTACCGGTTGACTATTTCGAGCAAAATGACCGGCACTGCCGCCGGAATGAATATTGATCTTTCTTGTCTTGGTTTGACGGCGGAAAATATGACCGAAGCCAATGATGCGATTTTGGTTTACGGCGACGCGAAAAGTTCTAGCGGTATTGTTCTCCATTCCGGCTCCAATACATTCAAAAATATTGTCAATGGAGTTGATATCACGGTTACGGGAACTTCCGACTCGCCCGTAACAATCACCTGCGAAACATCAAGCGTCGATATCAAAGCTTCGCTCAAAACATTCGTCGATAATTACAACGAATTCCGCGGCATTCTCCACACATACACCTTTTACGATGTCGAACAAAACGTCGGTGCTGTTCTTTACAACAATCATGTTGCCAGAGCGTTTGATCGTAATATTGCCGATGCCATTTTGAAACGAGTCTATGGTATTCCGGGGATCAATTCATTGCAATCAATCGGAATCACCATGCGTCCTAGTACTAACGATGAAACCGCCAACAGCTCCACCGGAACACTCACCTTCAACGAAGAAGTGTTCGACGCCTTATTTGCCTCCAACCCGGAAGGCTTGCAGGAATTTTTCTTCAAAGAGCAAGAAATCTTAGGCGACGACGGAAAACCCACCACGATTAAAACCGGTTGGGCGCAATCCTTCATGGATGCCGCCAACTTATTGACAGATTATGACGGAATCGCGTATATTGAACGCGACACGCTTGACACCAAAATGTCAAAAAACGACGAACGAATCGCTTTCATGAAAGAAAGATTAGACGTAAAACGACAAACGATGCTCAATAAATTTTACGCAATGGAACAAGCGTTAGCAAAAATGTCGTCGGACATGTCCGCCGTAACCTCCATCTCCAGCGCCTGGGCATCAAACTATAGCGCAGGAGGTTAGTG
>JAIRTV010000518.1 GCA_031254675.1 Planctomycetaceae bacterium
CGATCTGTTCACCGAAAACAAAGGATTCCGCCATCTTCATTTTCGCTGCAATAACATGATCTGCTCCACCGCCGTAACTTCGTCCGAACATCTGAATTGCTCCACCGTACACTGCCGCAAAAGCCGGAACTTCATTGTCGTGTTGAAAATGCCATGTCAAATAGCCGTCGAAAATATCAATATACGGTTCGGCGTTACACTCGGTTGTCAACACAACATCTTTTGGTAATTCCGCACGAATTTTCTCAAAGATATTTCTGTACGATTTAACCCACCAATCGCCGCCGCCAAGCGGATGTCCGTGAGATTTATCGAAACAAAGTTTTGGTTCTGCCGCCGCAACCTGATCGACATACACCGCTTTAACTCCCATGTTACCGTCATTACCGGATTGACCGTCGTTTGCACTGGTTAAACGAGTAATTAATTCCTGTAATTTTTTATACCAAATTTCGCTTGACGGACACATCACGCCAAGTCTTACAGGACTACCGTCCGATTCCCTACTGCCATAAGATTCCAACCAGCAGGAACCGTCTTCTTTTTTCGTAACTCCTGTTAAGGCTTCTTTCGTGAAAAGATAATCTTCAACTCCTCGATCACGGTGATCCCAAAGCCGTCCGTTAATGTACGGCATTACGAAAAGATCACCGTCTTTCTTAATTTCCGTAACTGATTCTTTGAAACCGTCTTGTGTTGGAAAATAATGAGGATAATCGTTATCGAACGGAATTTTATGCCAACCATACCAATGAACGGCAACTGGAATTCCAAACGGCGATTGAAATTGTCGTAACTCATCGAGCATTTTGGAAGGTGTTGCCTGCCAATGCTGTGTCCAAAGGGCAAGTTCCCGCATCCAAAGTGGCGTATCAGTTCGACCTTCGTCGGTTATTTTTGTACGCGGATACCATGCGGCTTCACGCCGTACCCAATCACGATACATTATTGCAGCGTCAAACCAATCTCCTTGATAAGATTCCAGAACAATATTACAAGGAGCAAATCGCGAATCCGGTTGACCAAGATTTTCTGCCGGATATTCTTCTGAAATCTGTGCGGTTCCGGTTTGCAGATCAGAATGAAACGATAATTCTTTCATCGTTCCGTTAGTATCGTGAGCGGCAATATACAGACCAATACGTTTCGATTTTTCATCGGCATCGTTCCAAACAGTAAACCAAGACATTGACGACCGATTACTAGGATAATCTCCAACCCAATGAATATTTTTATTGAAGGGATTGTCAACAACAATACCTGACGCTTGCGGATAAAACCCTTTCATTTTCGTACCGAAAGAAGAAAGACGGAGTTGCGGTAACGTTGCGTTTTGCAGTGTCAGATTCAACGGTAACATTATATTTTCCTTCCAAGTGATGGAAATGGATGACCGTTTATACCATGTTTCCGTTGTCGTGTTGTGTTGCGGTTTGATGGCAAGTGTCAGATGAACAACATCACCGTTGGGAATATTCGGAACACCGGCAAAAATCAAATTGTATTCATCAGATTTTTGCACAGAAACAATGTCAACCGATTGCCAACCGCTGTCCGATGTTAAATTTCGCAACATAAAATCTGTTTTGCCGTCCTGTTTTTCACGAAGTTTTATGCTGAACAATGATTGCGGTTCCGGCGGTGTGAGCAAGGTCAATGATGGAATGTCAACCAATGCCGCAAGTCGAATACCTTGATTATTTTCTGCAACCGTTTTTTCGAGCAACATTCCGAGATGATGCGATTGAATAGCGACGAATCGGTTATTATCTGGACGAAAAGTATTGAGTGCGTCTTTTGTTTTTAAAATTCCGGCGTAAAACAACGAGTTTCGCGCAACATCAATCCATGTTTTCGCTGTCTGATCGAGTTCTGGCAACGAAAATCGCCCATAGGTAAGATTAACGGTATCGTTAATTGGTGTTTCCTTTGTATCAAACAGAATCCAACTGGACAAAAAACCGCTTGTTTCTGTCCATGATGCCCACGTATCTTGACCACCACCAAGAATATATGGACCAAAACGCAAACCATCATAAATTGTTACACTTTCATTTCCGAACATTGCGATTCGATTTTTGCCATCAAGAACGGCGGCGCTGTTTGAAGAAAACATTTTGTTGGAACCGATGAATTTTTGTTTCTCTGTCGGTTTTTTCAGATCAACATACTCTGCAAAAGAACCGTCAGGAACATGAAGTTCCAGAAAATGCCGTTCCTTCCATTCTATCGATTCCGGTTGCGAATAATCTGCCGTTACAAAAACAAGTCCCGGATGTTGCTTGAAATAATACCAAGTATAAATAATTTGCGGTGATTTTTCCGGCGGCAAATTGTTACCTTGAAGCAAAATCTCGTTACGAACAACACGGCAGAGCAAACCGTCATTGAGAAGTATGAGGCGAACATTTGCTGATTTTGCAACATTAAAACCGGGATGATTCGGATGATGTAACCGGTCAAGCCATTGATGTGTTTTGAGAACGCGACCCGTTTTGAGAAATTCAATCTGTGACGGCATTCCACCTTGTAATGTTGCCGATTGCCGAATCCGATATTCCGATGTTTCAGTAACAATTTCATCCATTGACTCAGGTTCTGTAACGGAATCATTACCGGACAAAATATTTAACGTACAGAGAAGTGTTTCCGATTGACTGCGTTGAACAAGTTCATCGGGAAATTGGGCAATAAGTTGCGTTTTACTGCGATTGATGTTGGAGACAATAAATTGACTCGGTACAACAATGTCTCCGTAACGTAATTCAACGCCAACGACAGATTTCAGATCGAACCAACGTCTTGCCGGATCAAGATCAACATTTTGAACGACAAGCCCATTGGCAGGAATTTTGTGAATTTCAA
>JAIRTV010000558.1 GCA_031254675.1 Planctomycetaceae bacterium
CTCAAAGACAAAATTGAGAAAATATTTGTTTCTTATTATTTGTCGGACGCTTATTCCAATTATGCTTGCCGATTTTATATTAAGGTTGATTTTTTTGATTATCAAAATCTTGATTTGGAAGAAAAAAGAATTGTACAACAATATTTATACAACTCTTCCAATGAAACAGGAAGTCAATTTGTTTCGTTTATCTATCAATCAAACCATGATCTTGATATTGATTTCAAAATTGTTGAAGACTTTATCTATCATTATGAATTTGCTCGGAATCTTTTCGATGGTTTTATCCGAACAATTCTTCCGCAAACGTGTTTATTAGAGATTGACGATTTGGAATCCGTTCCATTTTTTGTTTACATGATTCCATTCTTACGCGGTCTGAAATATTCGGAAATGGAAGATTTAACAAAAACGAAATCATTTTCCAAAAAATATTTTCAGATCAATCAAAGAGCATTTGAATTTGATTGTCATTTTCATCAAATCTTGAAGGAAGCCGCAACACCAATATTAAACGATACGAAAACAATATCGGATGAAGAATTGTATCGTGCCGGTTGTGGAGCGATGACTGATTTAAGACGATTTGTTGTTGAAGCAAAAATTCCTTTTTCTATTTCGTCGCATTCCAGTACAATAAATAGTATTCAAATTGATACGTCGGTACTGAAAACGAAAATAAAAAATGATCTTCCTGAAAATTTAGCCGAAAATATTCGACCGGACATGATTCTTAATTTGCTTGAAAAAAAGGACGAGGAATTGGTTGCGGCGAAAGAAAAATTGGATCGAAAATGTATGGCGGCGGGAATTAAAACAGGAGATTATATTTATGTGAACAAAGGCGGTCAACGGGTTGGTGTGATTAAGAAAATAGAATTGTGTTACAATGACGATTTGAAAATTCAATATAATGTTTTGAAAAATGATCTAACGGAAAGTCATTTACCGCCTAAAGAAATCTATTGTCGGAATGAATGTTTTTATACGTTACGACAAGAAGTTGTGGAGGAAAAGCAGAGCAATGGTGTTTTGAAAACGAAACAACAACTAACGGTTTGCTTTCGTAAAGAAGGCGTTAAAAATGTTCTTCTTAAAGGCAAAAAAACATAATCGCAACGGATTTCGTGTTCTGACATTTGGTCAATTTTGTCTGTTACGGAATGAGGCGTGCGATTTTAAATTCGCAGTAACAATCACCTTTTATTATATTTTATTTATTTTCGTCAATGCAGATACTTCGAATTGATTCACGTAACGAGGATGTTTTAGGCAAGTTGCGTTTTTTGCGGGCGAAATTGAGTCCGCGTGGCAATGTTGTGAGTGTGGCGAGTCGTCAACGGACGCTTGAAATTTTTGGCGAACCGTTGACGCCGGCGGATATTGTCCAGCGAATTTGTAACGATGTCTCGGAGCATGGTTTACTGTCATTGCTGGATTACTGCAACAAGATAGATCGTGTTTCATTAACGGCATTGGATCTTCGTGTTCCGGTGGAAGAGCTTCGGTTGGCGTCTCAACAAGCGGACAAAAATTTTCTTGAAGCGGTTCGGCGAATACGGAACAATATTCAGGATTTTCAGCGGGCGATTTTGCACAACAATATTCGGTTGGAATGTTCGGGTGGTTATTTGATGGAGCGTTATCGTCCGTTACGGCGAGTGGGAGTGTGTGTTCCTGGTGGGGCGGCGGCGTATCCGTCCACCGTTTTGATGACGGTTGTTCCGGCGCAAGTTGCCGGAGTTCAAGAGATTGCGGTCATGGCTCCGCCGACGCCGTTTGGGGCTTACAATACCGATATGTTGGCAACATGTTACGAACTCGGTATCACGGAAGTGTATCGAATGGGTGGAGCACAAGGAGTTGCGGCGTTTGCGTATGGTGTTGAGGGAATTGCCAAAACGGACAAAATCGTTGGTCCCGGCAACCTTTTTGTTGCGTTGGCAAAACGGTTTGTTTATGGTGAAGTTGATATTGATTCGATTGCCGGACCGAGTGAAGTTGTTGTTATTGTTGATGCTTCGACCAATCCGGAGTACACGGCGTACGATATTCTGGCTCAGGCGGAACATTCGCCGGGAGCCAGTATTCTCATCGGTTGGGACGCAACCGTTTTAGACGCAACTGTTCAGGCAATCGAAAAACAACTCGCCAAAGTCGAACGCGGACAATTAGCGCGGCAAAGTCTTGAAGAATTTGGTGCGGTTATTCTGACGCGGGATGCTGATGAAGCGTGCCGATTTACGGACGAGATTGCGCCTGAACATCTTCATATTGCGACAGAAAATGCGGAAGAATTAGCGGATAAAATATCGTGTGCTGGTGCAATCTTTCTTGGAAACGACACACCGGTTGCGGTTGGCGATTATGCGGCGGGACCGTCTCATGTGTTGCCGACAAGCGGAACCGCACGATTTGCCAGCGGTTTGACCTGTAACGATTTTTTACGGGCAAACAGTATTCTGTGTTTCGACCGTAACGGTTTAGCAAAGTTGGCACCGGATATTGAAATTCTCGCAACAAAAGAAGGATTGACCGCCCACCGTGAAAGCGTTTTGGTTCGGTTGAAAGAAAATCAGTAAAAAAACAAATATTCAAAACCACTTAATAAAAACCTTTCAATTGAGGCATTATTTATTTCGGAGAAATATATGATATTACTAAAAATTGAGAGAATGCTTGAAATTCAATCGTGAAACGTGCTTTTGTAGCATTTACTCGTGTTTAAGGTCTAGTCTTGGAATTAGATTCATTGATATTTTTTGACCCACTCAAAAAAATGAAAACATCAGTTACAAAACTAAATAACGACGGAAGAACCTATTACTCACTAAATAACATGGCAACTGCGGAAGACTATAAACTTGTCGTGAACATCCTAAAAGAACTACATGGTGCTTCATTTGTTCAAAAACTTGGTGCTGTTTATTGGTATGCGGAAAAATATGAGTATTTAGGGAGAAAATTCGTTTTGGGACTTGATAACTACCTTGAATGTTATTTTGAAGCCACCGATAAAAATAACCCGCAAGAAAATGAAACATGGCTCGAACAATTGGTTGAACAAATAGTCGATGAAATAAACAACCGATAAAATATATGAATCAAATTATTGTTTCTATAATACTCAAAAAACGACAAAATTGTTCAAAAATTGTATTTTGCGCACACCGTGATCATAGATTGATTATTTTAAACATGAAACAAGAATGGATATGTTGTTTCAAAATCTAGGCTAACTCTCCGACAACAGATAGCGGTTCGCAATTGTAATGCCGCTGACAATCGCCCCAATAATTCCAACCATTCCCTGATCCGTACCGCAAACAAATAAATTTTCCAAATGAGTACGACCATCATATTTCTTTTCCGGCGCCCCATAAATAGCACCATTTTCTTTGCGAGTAAAACGCCGAATTGTCAACGGCGTAAACATGTCCGTGTCCACAACATGTTGACGGAAATCAGGAATAAATCGAATCGCTGACGCCAAAATCTTTTCGTACCAAATCTGTTTTTGACGCCGATATTCTTCCGGCTCAAGACCTTTCCATTGGTCAAAATTAGCAAGTGCCGTAATTCGGATCATTCCTTCGCTCAACGATTCCGCATAATCAAAATTATTCGGCGAACAAATAACTCCACTCCGAAGATCAACCGGCGTATTCGGTTTTTCATAAGAAAAACAATCCGAATCATTGAAAAAAACAATTGTCCGATTATGCCCCAAATGTTTCGGCTCCTTATCCAAAACACTAATCGTTTCAATAAAGCCAAGTTGTCCGGTTCCGAGTTGCCGACTTTGCTCTTCGGCGGTTTGACAATCACACAGTTGCATTGTCTCAAGCCAACCCGCCGAAGAAAGTACATTTTTCGCCTCCACTTCCGAACCATCACTCAACCGAACTTTATCAACACGCCCCGCCCTCGAAAAAATCTTCTGAACTCCTGTTCGCAAACGTAATTCACCACCCAACATTTTGAACTTATTCAGTAACTTTTTCAAAATAAGACGAACTCCATCCAATGGTCGAGCGAAACCTTCAAGGAAAATCGAACGGAACATAATACAAAATTGTCCAAATTCCATATCACGTTCCCGCGCGCCGCCATAGTAAAGAAGCGGACAAAAAATCATCTCAATTAACAACGGATCAGAAATATGCCGCGACACAAACGCCCGCGCCGAACCTCCCGAAACTCCAACCCCAAGTTGATCATAATCAACCAACTCATTCACCAACCGCATCAAACCATCAACCTGTTTCGGAAAATATTTTCGCACTTCGGAAACGAATAATTCAAAGTGATTGTTAAAATTGAGCCGAACATTGGGAAAAGCAATCGTTGAACCAATTTGCGGCACTAACGCAAGTTCGTCCCACGTTAAACGGAGATGTCGCAAAAGACGCGACAAAGGACCGGATTTCGTGCCTTTCGGAACATAATTCGTCAACGCATGAAGTCCCACATCCAATGTGCGTCCACGTTGACGGTAAAACGAATTGAGTCCGCCAATAGCGTAATGTTGTTCGAGAATACAGACACGTTGGTTGTAATGAGCCAACCGAATCCCAGCAGCAAGTCCCGACATTCCCGCTCCGATAATAATTGCATCATAAGCCATACAACATTAACCTCTTTCAAACATTGGGCAGTAAAAATTGAGAAAGATTCAGAAATTTCCAAAAAGAAATTTTGACTCATAAAGAAAAAAATGTCAAGAGCAATACACCAATAAGTGTTTGTAATATTTCAGTAAAATTGCCGATTTACTGCCAATGTTCCCCAAATAACCGCCCAAATCCTTTTCGTTTTTTATATTCGGCAAAAATACAAAATACCAAAACACAAAAAACACGGAAATATTACGAATTATGTTTTGATGCCGGCAAGCGGATTGGGACCATAACCGCTGAGATTCAAATACAAAAGAACTGTTGCAATAATCAACGCCGCAACAGAAAGACCAAGCAATAAAGTATAAATATCCGGTTGCGGTTTTGGTTTGGGAAGAGTTACCGGAGTTTCGGAATGCGTTGTCGAAGCCGATTCCAGCGTCGCTGAATCGGTCACTTCTGCATCTTTTTTCTTTTTCTTGAATGAAATCATAATCGTAATCGGTACAAAATTAATAAATTTTCGCTCTTCATTATCCAATATTCAACATTTTACCGTGCGGTCAGTTCGGCAGTATTGATAAATTCAACACTATCACCGCGTTGAACTGTTCCACGCCGAAATTCCGGTAGAATTGTTGCGACGGCACGATCCGCCTCTGTCCGTTCAACCTTAATTTTTCCGATGTAAGAACTTCTTCCATCAATATTTCGGACAACATCCAATTCATGACCACGAATCAGACCGGAATCTTCTCCAATCGAAATTTCAAGCCAACCTTTAGGGCGAACTTCTGTAACCGTCCCTTGAATCCCTTTCGGCGGAATACCAGTGTACAATTCCGGTCGCGGTTGCAAACCGTGTTTTTTTAAGACGTCAACCGCATCACGATAATCTTGAAGTAATTTTTCACCAACCGAACGATAATTCGTTAATTGTAATGCTAAATTATGCGCTTCATCGGTTTTGGAAACAAGGTCGGTATTGAGTTTTGCCCAATCTTCCTGAGCTTTACGCAAATCCTTGCGAAGTCCATCGACTTCCGCTCGAAGCGATTGCATACTTTCATGCGAAAGTTTAACAGATGCAATTCCTTGTTCTTTCTCTTCATTTAATTGGGTCAATTCCTCTTTGTATTGTTTATTTTCTTTTGTGATTTCTTCGACTTTGGTTTCCAGATTGGCAATCACAGCGCGGCGTTTAGACAATTCTTCGTTAAATTCCCGTACCATATCGTCTTTGGAATCCGCCAACTGTTTTTTCTGAGTTTCCGACTCTTTGAGTAACGCATTTAAATCATCCGTGCGTTTTTTCCAATTTGTGTGTGTTGCGTAAATCGCCACTGAGAACGCCATGAACATAATGCTCATGATAAAAATTAGAATTACGAATGCTCTAAAAATCGTATTCATGAAACACCTTTCCAGAATTGAAGCAAAAAAATTCAGGTATTAACGAAATTAGGGAACTATTGCTTTCCGATAAAAATTGCTCCCTTAATAAATCGTCCTACATTTGGAAAATCAATTAACTTGTAGTCAATTATAGTTGAAAAGCATCATTTGTCAAAAAAATCAGTTTACAGAAAATATTCTTTTTCGGTCTTTCTAATGTTGACACTTATTGTTTTCTATCGACTTATTCTATGGTAATAAATGAATATTCTCAATATTTTATTCCATATTATTTCGTTTTTTCCCCCATACAGTCAATACAATTGATCTTCGGTGTGAAGTTTGGCGATGTTCGCAAAGATAAATACCTTGCCATGTTCCGAGCAACAATCGTCCTTGACCGATGGGAATATCGACGGAAACTCCAACCATCGAAGATTTTATATGTGCCGGCATATCGTCTTGTCCTTCCAACGTATGTGCGTAAGGCAAAGAATTTGGAACGATTTTGCCCAAAGCCATTTGAATATCTTTCTGAACATCGGGATCGGCATTTTCATTGATCGTGATCGAAGCGGAAGTGTGTTGGAGAAAAATGTTCAGCATTCCGCAATCCACGTCGCGGATTTCAGGCATCGTCTCAATAACTTCGCGAGTAATCATCCTAATTCCATTTGAAAAAGCCGGCAATGTGAGTATTCGTTGTATTATCCACATTTTTGAAAAAATAAAAAAGTT
Source organism: Planctomycetaceae bacterium (assembly GCA_031254675.1). GTDB lineage: Bacteria > Planctomycetota > Planctomycetia > Pirellulales > Thermoguttaceae > WRKP01. The sequence goes on from JAIRTV010000558.1 coordinate 6,753, forward strand.
GTGGGTTGATTTTTCTGAATTTCGACTTATAATGATCGACACAAAAGAAACCTTTCGTTTACCGAATCATAAAAATTTCTATTTACATTAATTGTCATTTGCAATTCGTTTCAAGTTTTTACCCCTATAAGACACGTTTTGATTTGCTAATCGATTAAATCTTTGTCACTATTAAGAATTGATAAAATGTTTGATTATATTTACGTCATTTGTTTTTGAATTATTTTGTGTCAAACGATTGGACAACTGGAATTCGAAACAAATGATTATCCTTCGTTTTCTAGCCCAGGTCACAAACAATGTTCTGCTATTCATTGATTTATTTCGTGATGCTGATTTTTGCGGTTGCCGTTAATATTTCTATTGGCAATGAGAGAGCAGACCAACATCGGGAGTTGCAAATTGCCCAATCAGGTCAGATCAGTGTTTCTTCTCTTCCTGAATTGACATTACAGTTTATCCAGGCGGGTCAATTGGAAGAATCGATTCCGTCTTTTCAAGAAGCACTTCGGATTGAGCCTAACAATTCGGAACTTCAAAAAGAATTCAACACGCTCCGGCAAATTATTAAACTTCGTCGCGAACTCCCGAAAGAAAAAAACGCAACTCAATGGAGTATTGGAGCGGAATATCTGCGTCGTTATTATCTTAAACATCAGGTTGTGTCGGAACATTTGAATCTTGCTTTGGAAATTCATCGTCGTGTTGGTACTGTTTCCCGTGCTATTGATGTGATTGACGCTTTTTTGATGGCGGAGCAATATCAGGAAGCGCTGGATTTTACGCTCTCGCAAAAGCAACCTGATCAAATTCTTCCGTTGCAAATTGAAAAAGCGCGTATTTATTACCAGGCGGGAGAAAAAGAACATGCTCGAAAAATTGTTCGATCAATTCCGTTTGAAAAGTTGACTTCTCCGGAATCGTTGTTTCGGTTGGCGCGGATTCAATCAATGACGTTACAATATGCATCGACAGTTAGATCATTGAGGCGTTGTTTTGAATTGACTCCGCCGAATATTTTGCCGTTAATCAAAAAAGAGGCGGAAAAGTGTGTGGAATTTAAGCCGATTCTTTCGTCATCGGAATTTACGGAAGTGATGGCAACACGTTCGCAAATTCCGCCCAACGATATGGATTGTGCTAAAAAGTGGGTTGCCTCATCTTCTTTGGAGGAACGTCCGCACTATTTTCAAAACATGGTCAAGGGCGAAATCAATTTTAATGATTGGCGGCTTCATTAGACCTTTTCTCTAACTTAATATGGCGAGACACGCACAATTGAAACAGTCCTTTTCTCGAGGAAGAAAGTGAAATATCTTGTGTTGGGAAAGAGGTTAAAGAAAAGATCTAATGAAAATTTCACTGAAATATCACAAATTTTTTATTGGTGATTTTCGAAAAGTTGTTCGATATACTTTTTCGCCGTGTAATCGAGTTCGGCGTTCGAAATGGGTTTTGTAATCGAAATCGTGTTCCGCTTCTTTTTCGGGAACTTCAAAAGGTCCAAGAAACGAAGTACCGGTTGCTAGAAGTTTAAGCGTTGAAAGAAAATATTCTTCAACATCCGTCCAAAAATGGAACATTCCTTCTGGTCGAAGCCGTTGCTCAATCAATTGGAGAACTTCCAACCGGAGAATACGGCGTTTGCGATGCGCACGTTTCCACCATGGATCCGGAAAATAAACATGAACCGCCTCTAAAAAATTATCAGGAATTTGTTCTTTCAGAAATTGTGCCGCATCACCACAAACAATAACAGCATTATTATTGTTCCGGTTACAAAGTCCGGCAGCGGAAAACCGTGCATATTTTTGTCCAATTTCAACACCGATAAAATCGTGTTCGGGAAATTGGTCGGCAACACGGCGAAGAAAAAGTCCCTTACCCGAACCAATTTCAAGCTCCAACGGAGCACAACGCCCAAAAACTGTTTTCGAATCCCAAGGAGTTGGAAACTCTTCCGGTTTTTTGAGAACACGCGAAAGATCAAGATGTTCGCTAATTGTCCTAACAGCCCGCCGCGCCATAAGATTTAGAAGATTTATTCAAGATTGATTCATTGTGATGTTTCTTTATTAGTAATAGGAACACCTTTGACAATTCCTTCGCAAACAAGATGTTGTCCAACTAAACCGACAAATTCCGCCGCAATAAGAATTTTTTTACTGTGAACTAATTTTGCCTGAACAACAAAACGATCACCAGGGCGAACAATACCACGAAATCGAACAGATTCGAGACCGCCCAATCCAATAATACATCCGGGCATTAATTCGTATTTATTGGCAAAAAAACTGGTCAACTGTGCCGCCGATTCACACATGATCACACCTGGCATCAACGAAAAATTCGGCATGTGACCACGCGCCCAGAAACTTTTTTCAGACGTGTCGAGATAACCAACTGCTGATTTCTCTTCAAAATTCTCATAGAGAATTCCCGTAAGCTGTTCCATTTCGAACCGATGCGCATTAAAACGGCGAATCTCTTCAATACCAACAATTGGTTTGTTTTCATCGTAACGCGAAGGATCAACAATCAATTCACGGCGTGTCATAGCACCTCCAAGTGATACTCACTGATAACTGATCGGCTACACAAAACATCATACAACACAAAATCACAAGATATTGAGCCGAATCAAGTTTTAACTTTTTGGCGTTTGGATTTACGAAGTTTTGAATTGGCTGGACGTTTGCCGTGATTGGCTTTCTTGTTGGTGTGTTGTGGTTTGGACATAATTTTTTACTGAGCAAATGAAATGGTCAAAGAAAATAAAAACGAGGTTGTATTGTATCCGAAAATAGCTTCGTGAAAAGGCGGGGTAGAATTTTGCCTATTGGAGCTTTTCTTTAACCTCGCCTTAAAGGTGGGTGATGTTTTTGCCGAAGGGCTTTCACCCACCATCACGTCGGCGATAGCCGACTAACCCCTTGTATGAAAATCCTTCGGCGAAAGGTTGCCCACCTATTTCAGACAAGGCATAAATATTTATATTATAAAGACTTATGAAAACATATAAGTGGCTATTCACTGCCAGATTCACTTCTCAAAACGTCATTGTTCACCGGGAACGGGAATTGATGTAAATTATTGATTATAAATAGGTTATGAATTATTTCAATAGAAAATCGTATCGAGAATCTCATTTTGAAGTGTTTGTTAATTTTGTTATAATGCGGATGTTTTAGATATTCGCAACAGATTATTTTGATGATTACTGGAATCTTAATTGGGCATGACTATCATCAAAATCAGGAAGAACTCATCATAGTAGAGCATGTCGGTGATTTCAAGAGACTATGTGATTTGGAGTCATTTTGAATCATTTCGCTCGGCAATTATACTCCGCACCGTCAATGAACGGACACTTTTCGAGAGCCTTTAGATAGTTTCTACTTCAGTTTTGTGTTGCCCATATCAGAAAGGAGTCTCAGGATGTTACGTGCCACTTATACCGATGAC
>JAIRTV010000586.1 GCA_031254675.1 Planctomycetaceae bacterium
GAAAGAATCGCAAAACGGACTTTAACCGGTTTTCCGTTGCCTGCTCGTGCGTCAAGTGAATTTTGCAAGACTTCGCAGACGAGATTATCGACGCCGGCGTACGTATTTTCGTCTTGTTGATCGTGTTTGAATTGTTCGCCTTCGTTTGTGTTGGAACGGCGTTCATTTGCTGCTAATTTTCGAAAAAACCAATTGGACATTAGGAATCTAAAGTAAAAATGACAATGAGATCCTTCATTAGACCTTTTTTCTAACCTCTCCCCTTTTATTTTAACGTTTAATTTTTATAATCGCCTAAATTATGTATGTTTCTTAATATTAAGTTAAAGAAAAGGTTTATTGTCTTTGCCGGCATGTGTAGCGAAGAGCAATTTTGACCAATGAGAATCCCGTTTTTTGCCGCAACAGATCGTACAAAATGTTTTTGTTTAAGGGGCGAGCGAAGTTGCCACATCTTGTTTGTAAGCGACAGCTGCCGGCAAGAAACCAACCACCGACGCAAGAATAATCAAACCAGGAATCAGAATTATTTCCATCCATTGAAAATTCCAACTCCGCACAATAATTCCGGTGTATTCGGAAATCCAAGGACCCATACCACCAATCAACAAATGTCCAAACAATAAACCAAGAACACCACCACCAAGCGATAACAGAATCGATTCCAACAAAATAATTGCCATCACCGTCAACCGCCTCGCCCCAAGCGCACGCATAATCGCAATTTCTTGACGACGCTCACTCATCGAATTGTAAATACTCACCATCATTCCAATACCCGCAACAATAACAATCAGAACCGCAAGAAAAATCAACACCATTTGAATATTGCCAATCACACTAGAAAGCAATTTGGCTATTTCTTCAATCGGTTTAACCGCTTGAACATCTGTCGTTTGATCCAAAAGGTTGGGCAAATTCATCGCATCAATATTAACATAAGTTCGTTCGTTAAGAACATTGGACGGGTTGAAATCCGGCGAATTAGGATCAACTGTCATTCCTTCCGGTCGGACAGCGTTTTGTTTTGTCATCAAAAGAATTGCCGAATATTTTTTGTCGGTGTTTTTGTGATCATGCTGTTCATGTTCGTGATGCTCGGCGTGTTCGTGTTGTTCTGCATGTTTTTCATGCTCGCCATGTTGTTCTCCATGAACTTCATGATGACCGTGAAGATCATGAGATTCGTGCATATCGTAAAAACCTTCAATATGAACAAAAACGGCGTTATCGTTGGGAGTTCCGGTGGGATTGAGAACACCAACCACTTTGAATGGTTTATGCTCTTCACCACAATCCGCGTCTTGAGCCAGTTCCGGTTTGAACGTGTCGCCAATCTTAAGACCCGCTCGTTGGCTCGCCCGCGAACCAACCACCGCCGTAAAAACATCATTGCCGTCTTTAATATTTTCGCCGTCCGCAAATGTATAACTCCGGTCGCCCATGTATTTCAGTTTTGTGAAAAACTCCGGCGGAACTCCAACAATAGTCGCCCCACGAAAATGATGCCCAATTGTTACTGGAATCGCTTCCTCAATAATGTGCGAATATTGCCCACGCCGGAACATCTTCAGATAATGTTCGGGAACATTGCCAACCGGCGGACGTAAATAGAAAACCGTACTAAGAACAACATCAAGCGAACTGCCCTTACCGGAAATGATTAAATCGTAACCTTGTGCGCTTTTATTAAACGAGTCGCTCAAAACACCGTGAATCACAATCACGGTCACTATTAACGCCACACCAAGTGACATAGAAAACGCCGTCAGAATTGACGACAAAGAACGAAATTGAATACTCCGAAAAGCAATCTTCCAAAGCGGCATGGTTATGATCCTTTCTTTGAATAAAATTCAGGACAATATTGGGGGAAGTGTGGTTTGGGATGATTTTGGATTTTAGACTTTGGATAATGTGTCGCAAACAGAATTGTCACCAACCATACTTTCCAAAAACAAATAAAATATTACAAAACGGAATCATTTTAGTCAAGGAACAGAAAAAGTCAATTCAAATTTCAGAACTTGACAATCAGAACTTTACAAACTGCATAAAGTAAAGGCAAGCAATTGTTTGACTTTATTAAAAGAACTTATAAGCCGGTTTTACTCAATTTTCGCACATGATGGAACGACAAAGAATTATAAATATTATCGAAACCGTATCTGCAAAATACAACTTTGCAAAAATCCAGTTTGAACACAGAAGACACCGAAAACACGGAATTGATGAGAAAAAGTAGGATAAAAAAATTTGGTATCTGTTGTGTGTCCTACAGCCAAAAAACAAATTGGAACGTAAGAATAATATATTCGGAAAATTGAGAATGTGGTTGCCGGAATAACAAATTAGGTGTAAATTATAAATACATAGGAAATTAAAGAGAACAATCCAATGTTTCCCAAACTTCGGAACACGCCCAAAAACAAAACAAAAAAGAATAAATAGGAAGAAAAACAATGAAATGTCAAAAATGTGAAAAAGCCGCAACCTTCCATATTACGGAGTTGACCGGACCAAAACCGTTGGAACACCATCTCTGCGAAGAACACGCCCGCGAATATCTCAACAATTCCGCCGAACAACACGACACCGCATCCAGTTTGACGACAACCCTGTCTCAAGGAATGGCAAAACAAATGTCCGCCAACAAAGTCGCTGCGGAATTAAAAGAATTGGATCAACAAACTTGTCCTGTCTGCGGCATTAGTTTCTACGACTTTCGTAGCCGTGGACGATTGGGATGCCCCAACGACTACGATTGCTTCTCAAAACAAATGGACGCCCTAATTATCAATATTCACGGCGTTCAGGAACATATCGGCAAAACCCCAAAACATATCGAACATCAATCAAATCATCGTACCTTGCTCATCAAACTCCGCCGCGATTTGAATGAGGCAGTCCGCCTCGAAGAATATGAACGAGCTTCACAACTTCGCGACCAAATAAAGGAGATCGAAACAGAATGAAAATTGACAGAATGCTCTCGCAATTAAGCGAATGGTTATTAGGCAACGGACCAGAAAACGATATCGTTATTTCCAGTCGAATTCGGTTAGCGCGAAATCTTTCCGGATTTCCGTTCATGACACGCGCAACCGAACGCGATCGGAAATCAATTCGGGAAGCAGTGCGAAGTGCTGTGTTGGAAATTTTCAAACCGGATAGTTTTTATTTTGTTGATCTGGATTCACTGGATTCGCTTGACCGAAATTACCTCTGGGAACGGCAATTGATTAGTCGCGAGTTGGTCGAAACCGAAGGAGCTTGCGCCGTGTTAATCGACCGCAATGAAAAATTCTGCATCATGGTCAACGAAGAAGATCATCTACGAATACACGGAATGACAAGCGGTTTCGATCCCGAAAAAATTTGGAGCCGAATCAACGAAGTGGACGACAAACTCGAAGAACGATTACATTATGTGTTTCACAATAAATATGGCTATCTTACCGCGTGCCCAACCAATGTTGGAACAGGAATGCGTGTTAGTGTCATGCTTCACCTGCCGGCTCTGGTCGTCTCAAAAGAAATCGATAAAGTATTTCGTTCGCTCCAAAAAGTCAATCTTGCGGTTCGGGGAATTTACGGAGAAGGTTCGCAACCGGTCGGCGACTTTTACCAAATCAGCAATCAGGTAACATTAGGACGAACAGAAAAAGAATTAATCGAAAAAATTAGCGATATTGTGCCGCAAATTGTCGCTTATGAACGCCAAGCCCGCGAATTTCTATTACGTGAACGGCATGAAATTATTCTGGATCGATGCAGCCGAGCAATGGGGTTACTCAAAACGGCGAGAACAATTTCCAGTATTGAAACAATGCATCATCTTTCGAGTTTGCGGTTGGGTATTAATATGGGATTGCTCAACGAGCCGGATATACCGGTTGTCAACAATCTCTTCCTCAATACTCAACCCGCACACCTTCAAAAACATAACGGCAATGAATTATCGCAAACCGAACGCGATATCGCACGAGCAAAATATTTACGCCATAAACTCGACGAAAAATAACAAATGGGTATTCTCTAATAATTTGGATTTCTTGTTTTATTTTTTTGAGATTTTCTTTCTTTTCGGCGTGGTGAGCGACGGCGAGTACGGTGTTTTCTGTCCGGCTCATTCCTTGATGTTTGCAACGTTTCGCGGCGGCGATGAGAATCAACAATAATGCAATATCTGATTTCGATCAATCTTTATTTTTGAAACTCGTTTTATCAATCTTGGAAAGCAAATCATGAAGAAAATTCATTATCGAACTCCTCAGGTTGCAATTATTTTAGAATTGTCGCATGAAATTTCGCGATGTATGTTGCGTGGTATTTTGAAATTTGTGCGAATTTATGGAGCATGGAGTGTTGATTTTGTTGTCGGCGGTCCGCAAGATCAACGGTTGCCGAATCGTCGGTATTGGAACGGCAATGGTATTATTGGACGTATTCCCAATCAACGGGTTGCCGATGAAGTAATCAATGCCAATTTGCCAACAGTAATCATTGACCCAATCGACGAATTTCTTAATCCCAAACATCCGCTTTCTCGTTGTCATAATATTCGTTGTGATAATATTGCGGTTGGTCAAATGGCGGCGGATTATTTGTTGAACAGTCATTTTGAACAGTTTGCTTTTGTTGGTGAAATTAACAATGTCAATTGGTCACGGCTTCGTCAAGAGTCGTTCGTTTCAAAAATTACCGAAGCCGGATTTTATTGCAATGTTTATTCTGCAACGGAAAAAGTTCGGAAGGATTGGAATATCGAGCGTAAATTTATGTCGCGTTGGATTCAACGTCTTCCGAAACCATTGGCTCTTTTCGCCGGCAACGATCATCGTGCCAGACAGATTCTTGATGCGTGCCAACTTGCTTCTGTTCCTGTACCTTATCAAGTTGCGGTGCTTGGTGTCAACAATGATCAATTACTTTGCGAAATGACTCAGCCGTCGCTTTCTAGTGTTCCGCTCGACGCCGAAAACGCCGGTTTCAACGCGGCACAAATACTCGACCAACTCATGCGGCATCAAACCCCACCGGAAAAAACACTCTGGTTTTCTCCAAAACAAATTATAGTACGCAATTCAACGGAACAAATTCATGTTACTAATAAACATCTCATCAACGCTCTTGATTTTATTCGGATCAATGCCGGAATGAATATTCGTGTGAGTGATGTCGCCAGACATGTTGGTGTTACACGTCAATGGATTGAACGCGCTTGTAAACACGAACTCGGTCATTCCATCATGGACGAAATTAAACGGATTCGAATACAAACAATTCGCTCGCTCGTCGGTCAAACAACAATTCCATTTCAAGAAATTGCCAAACAATGCGGTTTCGAATGTGTTAACCATCTCGGTATTATTTTCAAAAAAGAGTTCGGAATCACAATGAGTGAATACCGAAAAAACACGCAACAAAAATCAAACGAATCATCGTAAAAATTTTCACAAAAGACGGAGTTATACTTCTTGCCAAGAGCTTCTTTTATTTTTTTGGTTTTTGTTTAAAATAGTTTTCTAAGATTATAAATGGTGTTTTAATAATAGTGTTTTAATAACAAAGACGTGTTTGTGTATTGACTGTTTTTTATTCATTATTTTTGTGTTATCATTGACGGTGATGAAATTTGAACACGATCATTATAATTACAACAAACACGTTGTTTCTCTTAAACTAATTCCATGCCTCGACTGAATTTTTCTATTTTTTTGATTGCTGTTGTTCTCTATTTTTTTTGTGCCGGAATAACCATGCGAGATCGAGTTCTGATTGATTCGCTGCACCGCATTGAAAACAATGCTTTCGTCCATCCGACGGATAAGATGTTATTTGAAGGGGCAATGACCGGAATGGTTCAAGAATTGAACTATTCGCTTGGTGATCCTTTTTCTGCTTATATTCCATTTTCCGAACAAAAAGAATATGAGGAAAATCTTGGTAACCGTTTCGACGGACTTGGAATTGTGTATCGGGAAGACCCTATTCAAAAAGAGCCGGAAATTATTTATCCGATCCTCAACTCTCCGGCTTACAACGCAGGAATTCGATCCGGCGATAAACTTTTGCGCGTCAACGGAAAAGAAACCAAAGGGCTTGCCTTTCACGAAGTTTCAGAACTTTTCAAAACGAATTTGAACCCCAAAGTCGAATTGGACATTTTGCCCTACGGTAAAACCGAACCGGTTGAATTGTCCGTATCTCGAGTTCCGATTTTCCGTGACAGTGTTGAAGGCGACGGTATTGATGCCAATGGAAACCGAATTTTTCATTTGGCGGATCATCCGAAAATTGCTTATCTTCGTATTACGTCTTTTAGTAACAGAACGGCAAGGGAAGTTCGTGTGGCGTTGAAACAAATTTCGGAAAAGAACGCTCAATCTTTGATTCTGGATTTGCGAGACAATCCTGGTGGTTATGTTGATATTTGTGTTGAAATTGCTGGTTTTTTTCTTCAACCGACACCGGAACAAAATATTATTGTTTCGACTCGATTCCGTAACGGAGCGGACAAAACAGTTTATCGTCTTCGCCAACACACGCAAATTTGTTATCTTCCGATGGTTGTGTTGATTGACGGCGAATCCGCTAGTGCGGCGGAAATTCTTTCGGCGGCGTTGCAAGATTACAGTCGGGCGATTCTTGTTGGTGTTCGGTCGTTTGGAAAAGGAACGGTTCAAGAAATTGTTCATTTGCCGCTTAATTCTGGTACGCTCCAATTGACAGATACGAGTTATTGGCGACCGAGTAACAAAAATATTCACCGAAATCGCGACGCTCAAGAATCGGATTCGTGGGGAGTCAGCCCTGACCCAGAAGGGCAACTCCCAATATCGAACTCTCAACGTTACGCAACTTTTCAGATTCGAGAACGGCGTTCTAATTGTATTTCGGAAAATCGCGAACTCCTTTTGGAAGATTTTCTTCGCTGTTTACCTGATGAGATTCGTCATCTTCAAACATCCCAAAAGAAAATCTTAAATGAAACAAATTCGCCGGAAGAGCCGTTTATTTTGCAAGGCAAACCGCCGTATCACGACCCACAACTTGATAAAGCGGTTGAAATACTCGAACAACACTAATTGCTGCAAAAACATATTATTCGTTTTTTTCTTCTGTAATTGACGAACGATATTTCTGTTTTTGTTTGTTTACCATTTTAAGACGCCGCCGGTATCGGCGCTGGTTGCGAGTGTTTTGTATTTTGCCAGATAACCGGTTTTGATGGCGGGTTCATGTTTTGGAATTGATCTTGAGTTCAATTCTTTATCGGAGAGTTTGACGTTTAAAGTTCGAGCTGGAATGTTAATTTCGATGATATCGCCGTTTTGCAAGAGTCCGATGGGACCGCCTGCGGCGGCTTCTGGGCTGACATGCCCGATACACGCGCCGGCGGTTCCGCCGCTGAACCGTCCGTCCGTAATCAACGCCACCGAATCATCAAGTTTTACACCTTTAATTGCGGTGGTTGGACCGAGCATTTCTTGCATTCCGGGACCGCCTTTGGGGCCTTCGAAGCGCACAATGACGACATCGCCGGCTTTGACTTTGCCGGAAGTAATTCCTTCGTAAGCCTCCGGCTCCGAATTGAAAATCACTGCCGGTCCTGTATGTTCCAACATCGTTGGTAAGACGCCAGCCGTTTTAACCACAGAACCGTTTGGTGCTAAATTGCCGTATAAAACAGCTAGACCGCCGGTTTGCGAATAGGCTTTGTTGCAAGGTCGGATACAATCGTAAGGATCAAACGACAATTTTAGATCGGTTGTTTTTTTTACGGTTTGTTCGACACACATTCCTTTGTTGGTTTGTTTGCCGCCTGGTGTGACGGCGTACATTTTTTGTGCTTCTTCTGACACGTTTGTCGCACGAAGATCGTATTCGTCGATAACTTGCCCCAATTTTTGACCGGAAACAGTTGGCACATTTTCGTTTAACAAACCGGAACAACCGCGACGAATTTCACCGAGAATGGTATAAATTCCGCCGGAGTTGTGTACATCTTCGATATGATAATCGCAACTTGGTGATACTTTGCAGATATTTGGTGTTTTTTCGCTTAATTCGTTGAATCGTTTCATTGAATAATCCAACCCTGCTTCGTTTGCAACCGCCAGAAGATGCAACACCGTGTTTGTACTTCCGCCCATTGCCAAATCGAGAATCATGGCGTTGTCCACGGATTGTTGAGTGATAATATCGCGTGGTAGCAACGATATTTCTTTATTGTTGGAGGATTGTTGACAAGCCGCAACGATTAATTTTGCTGCTTTTTGGTAGATTGTTTTCCGATATTGGCTTGTTGCGAGAATAGTTCCGTTGCCGGGCAGTGCGATTCCGATTGCTTCGCAGAGGCAATTCATACTGTTTGCCGTGAACATTCCGCTGCAAGAACCGCAAGTCGGACAACTTCGGCGTTCGGTTTCGGTGAGTTCTGCTTCGGAGAGTTTGCCGTTAATTTTTGCGGCGGCTTTGGAAAAGACGGAAATTAGGTCGAGTGGTTTCCCGTTTTCGGTTTGACCGGCTTCCATGGGACCGCCGCTGGCGAAGATGGTTGGGATGTTGCATCGGACGGCAGCCATTAACATTCCTGGGGTTATTTTGTCGCAGTTTGGAATACAGATCATTCCGTCGAATTGATGAGCTTGGAGCATGGTTTCGACGGAATCGGCGATAATTTCACGCGATGCCAACGAATATTTCATTCCGTTGTGTCCCATTGCAATACCGTCACAAACGCCAATTGTGTTGAAAATGAACGGAACTCCACCGGCTTCGCGAACACATTGTTTAACAAATTGAGCGACATCATTGAGGTGGACATGACCTGGTATGATGTCCACGTGAGAGCTGACGATAGCGATGAATGGTTTATTGAAATCATTTTCATTGATTCCGCAGGCTCGTAACAAACTTCGATGAGGTGCGCGAGCGTCACCTTTTTTGATGGTATTGGAACGCATAATTTTTTTCTTTGTTGGTTGGGAATTTGGAAAGAGAG
>JAIRTV010000608.1 GCA_031254675.1 Planctomycetaceae bacterium
TTGCCAAACAATTCGGCGGCAGCGATAGTATTCTTCTTTTCGAAACAGACGAAAACAAAGCAATTAAATACGGTAACGCCATTCACCGAGATCAAGATTTATTATTTTTTACATAATTCCAGTTGTGGTTTCTTCGGAATTATTGGTGTTGAGTTCGTCGTTTGACCATGGTTTCGGCGTATCAAAATTGACATTAGATATGACTTCGCCATTCTCATTCCATTCGATCTGATGTCCCAAAAGCGAATTTTTGACAATAGTCTTATAAGAAGCAGGATAACCTGTTGAATGAAATTTTATTTCAATACCGTCTCCATCAAGTACACTTCGAGATGTTACCGTTTCATTTTTAATTGTTTGGATTTCTTGCATTTCACCAATAATGTAAGTAACTAAACGATTTTTTTCGTCGTAATCCAAGCGGCAACCAAAATGTTTATTGTTCTGTAAACAATAAATCCGAACCTGTGCAAGTGTTTCTTTACGAAAATAAAATTCGAGATAGCGATCTGATATTCTAAATTTTTCGAATCCCGGAACTTCCAATAAGGGTTGAAGTTGACCACTACGTACCTCTTTGTCGTATTTAACTATCTGTTTTAATGTTTTTGAAATCTCGGAATCCTTCGGCGTTTTCGGAAGACACAAGCAATACTCAGCAGGTGGTTCGGTCGAAATGGAAGGTATTTCTGTACTTGTTTGTTTCAAGATTTTAAGATAGTCTTCGTCACAATAAACATCTTCCCAAAACGATTTACCAATAGCACGATAAGGATTATAAATTTCTTTACCATTTTCATCCCATTCAATACCGCCTCGGTCTTTCAACTCAGGAAACTTCATGTTTGTAACAAAAATAAATTCAGAAGGGCAGTCATTTTCGTGAAAAAGCAATGCCCAATAGTTACCCAAAAAATCAATGATTTTGCCATTAGAATCGATATCAATATCTGATATTATCGCGTCAATAACATTATTTGGTAGAGTTGAATTGACTCCTCCAAGTCGTTCAAAAGACCAACAAACTAAGTAATATTCATTTTTTCCTTCTCTTTTTTTGTAATTACAATCCAAATGAATGCTTCGATAATCACGATTTTTGAGTGGCATAGCTGGATGACGAGTCGCTTCTAACCAACTTTCAGACTGTGCGACTTTATATTGCCATTCCATACGTTGCAGAAAATAAATCATCGGTGTTTTTTGCATTTCCTTCGGAATTTTGTACTTCTCGAACAAAGGAGAAGATGCCAATTCGTCCGCCAAAGTAATATTCAACGCTTCAAAACACAAGAAAAAAACACATAACAAAAAAAGAATGATATTATAAATTTTTAGATGTAATTTTCCCATTGGTATAATCTTTTTCATCGTCTAGATGTTTATATCAATTAACGGTTACAGATATTTGAAAAATTCAACTATTTTCGTTAATTTATGTAAGAGTTTTAGGAAATACCAATATCATTTTACTTCGATTAGCGAATAATTTCCGGTTCCAAGCCCGATTTTTTCCGCATGGCTGATTTGACTTCGCCAATCTGTTGTGGGATGAATATCGGTGAAATGATCAGCGTTTCCGTTTGCGTCTTTGTGCGAATGCGAACGTTCATTGAGAATACTGTTGCGAATTGGCGGTGCAGCGTTCACCGCGTCAATACAGGCTTTGTCAACAGCGACAGGATCAAACGAAACAAAAATCCCAATGTCCGCAACAACCGGTACATCACTCTCACCATGACAATCACAAAATGGAGAAACCTGATTGATAATATTGATATGAAAATTCGGACGCCCGTCAAGAACCGCTTTCGCGTATTCAACCATTTTACAATTTAGCAGTTCGTTTGAAGAATCGTAATCCGACTCAATCGCATGATCATTGCAAACACCAAGACAACGCCCACAACCAACACATCGCCGCCCATCAATTTTTGCTTTTTTGTTAGAGCCAAAAGAAATAGCGTTTTCGTTGCAAAATTTTGCGCAAACACGGCAACCAATACAAGCGGAGGTATTCACATGAGGTTTACCATTATTGTGCATAATCATTTTACCAGCCCGACTGCCGCTCCCCATGCCAATATTTTTAATCGCTCCACCAAAACCGGTACCCTCATGTCCTTTGAAATGGTTTAGCGAAACAACAATATCCGCATCCATAATCGCGTTGCCAATGCGGGCGGTTTGGCAATAAATACCGCCGTTGACCGGAACTTCGATATCGTTGGTGCCTTTCAATCCGTCCGCAATAATGTTCTGACAACCCGTTGAGCACGGTGAAAAACCGTTTTCGTTGGCAGCGTCCAGATGAACAAGAGCGTTGTTGCGTCTACCAACATAAAGAGTATTACAATCCGTCAGAAACGGTTTCCCGTTACGCGATTTAATTTTATCCGCGACCACTTTTGCCCAATTCGGACGCAAAAAAGATAAATTACCTGGTTCGCCGAAATGAATTTTGATTGCAACAAATTTGTTCTTGACATCAATTTGTTCAAATCCGGCTTTATTGAGTAATCGTGCCAATTTCGTCAGCAAACTATCGCCGACTTTACATCTCATATTTGTCCAAAAAACTTTTGCCACTGACATCGGATAATGAGTTATTAATAGTGAAGAGCGAATCGTTTTGCAAGTGGTGTTTCGACGACAAACGACAAGGTTAATAATTTGTTTGCGAAACGTTTAACTTTTCACGGATTATTTTCATGAATTAACTATTCACGAACAAAATTATCCTCGACAGAATTCGAATCTGTAACCTCTGGCTTCGGAGGCCAGCGCTCTATCCAATTGAGCTACGAGGACAACGAATTTCATTTCCGCAGTGACCTCTTTTTTGGTGGAGTTGACAGCGAACA
>JAIRTV010000627.1 GCA_031254675.1 Planctomycetaceae bacterium
TTGTTCCGAGATCAATTCCAATAATTTTTTCAGATGCCATGATCTAAATTCCTCACTTTCTTTGAGCCGATTGTTCTCGGCTGATTGACAACAATATCCCTAAATTTATCACTTAACAACTTCTTTGGTTGGCAAACAACCGACATTCAAGTTAGAAAATTCATAGCAATTTGTGTGCCATTCAAAAAATAGACCATAATTCTTTTAACTTCTTATTATGTAATAGCTTACAAATTGATCGGGCAAATGGTATTCTGCCAAAATGACAGTCTCATTCAATTTGACTCAATTTGACAGAACCGGAATGAACCTATTCCGTAAAATTTCCCGCAGAATTTCCCACTGTTCATAGACTCGTGAGTGAATTTAGATAAACAAGATGGTTTTTATCAACAAATAGTTGGCTATCGCCAACGTGATGGTGGGTGGAAGCCCTTCGGCGAAACATCACCTACCTTTGGAGCAACATCACCTAATACCTCATTTCAAATACTTAAAGACAAGTCAGGACAGTACCAAATTGCGTCTGTTTCGTCCTATTAAGTTCGAGAAAAGGTCTAATGAAAATGGGCAGGTGGTCTCTTGTTTTTGTGGGTGGGACGCGGTACAATTTTGAACTGCTTGTTCTTAATGATTCTGTTTTAACCATAAACAGCACCAAGAAACAAATTTCAACACAACAACACAGCAATGCAAAAAACAACAATACTCGTAATTCGGAGTGCTATTATTGCGGCATTGGGTGGATTTCTTTTTGGTTTTGACACGGCGGTAATTTCGGGAACGGTGGATTCGTTGAAGTCTGTTTTCCGGCTTGATGATTGGTGGTTGGGTTTTACGGTTGCAAGTGCGTTGTTTGGTACGATTCTTGGGGCGGGTATTGCTCAATTGCCTTCCAATTACTGGGGACGGAAGCCAACACTTATTATTTTGGCGGTTTTCTATTTTGTTTCTGCAATTGGTAGTGCTTTTCCTGAATTGCATGGTATTCTGACAACTCCTTGTGATTGGTATTCTTTTCTCTTTTTTCGTTTTCTCGGCGGTATTGCGGTTGGAGGGGCATCGGTGGTTTCTCCGCTCTACACTGCCGAAATCTCACCAGCAAAAACACGTGGAGTTCTTGTCGCTATTACGCAATTTAATATTGTTCTTGGTATTCTGGCTGCTTTCTTTTCCAATTTTGTTATTGTCGGTTTTGGTTGCGGCGAATTGGAGTGGCGTTGGATGTTTGGAGTTGAAGCAATTCCAGCAGCGTTATTTTTTTTCCTGTTGTTTTCGGTGCCGGAAAGTCCGCGTTGGCTGGTTAGTCAGAACCGTATTGACCATGCCAAAAGTATTCTTGACGTGATTGGGACAGATTCGGGGACGACGGAAACCGAAATTCAGGTCATTCAGAATGCCATCAAAGAAGAATCAGCACGCGGCAAAGAAATCTTTTTTTGTCGTCGATTATCTTTTCCAATTTTCTTGGCAATTTGTATGGCGGCGTTTAACCAGCTTTCCGGTATTAACGCTATTCTTTATTATGCGCCGAAAGTGTTTACGATAG
Source organism: Planctomycetaceae bacterium (assembly GCA_031254675.1). Classification (GTDB taxonomy): domain Bacteria; phylum Planctomycetota; class Planctomycetia; order Pirellulales; family Thermoguttaceae; genus WRKP01. Next base: position 1,550 of record JAIRTV010000627.1, read on the forward strand.
CGGGAGCAAGTAAAGAATGGTCAATGTTTTTTCCGGTGGTTATTGGTTTGACGAATCTTGTATTTACGGTTGTTGCAATGTTTATCATTGACAAGTTTGGACGGCGGCGACTGATGTTGATTGGTTCTGTTGGTTACATTTTGAGTCTTTGTGTTGTTGCTGGAGCGTTTCTTGTTTTTGCAGTGGAGTTTGATGTTTGTATTAAGGAAACGGCGTTGGCGGAGGCAAATGAAAACGTTGCGAAGGTTCAGGAAATGTTTGACAATGCCGGTTCGCCAACCGAGAAGCAATTTTTGGCGGGTGAATTGGAGCAGGCGAAATTGGTATTGAATTCGGCGAGGGTGGAATTGAGTGGGGTGATTGGGCAGGAAGTTTTGGTAGAGGAAGATTTATTCCGTGGGGGTGTTGTTCCGATGACGGGGATATTGATTGTTCTGGGAGGTTTAATGGTTTTTATTGCGTCGCATGCTTTTGGTCAAGGGGCGTGTATCTGGGTTTTTATCGGGGAAATATTTCCAAACAAGGTACGCGCTCAAGGACAAGCGTTGGGATCATTTGTCCATTGGATTCTTGCGGCGGTGATTACGCAGTTATTTCCGCCGTTGCTAGGATTGTTTGGGGCGGCGAATCTCTTTCTGCTTTTTGCTGCAATGATGTGTTTGCAACTTCTTTGGGTCATTTTTGCCATGCCGGAAACAAAACAGGTTCCGCTTGAGGAAATGCAAAAAATTCTTGGTATCGTCGAGGAAACATGAGGGTTTGATCATTTTCTTATACTATCGCAATAAGCCGTGATAAAACCAAGATAGCTGTCAATTCGTTTGTCCTGAACTTCAAGACGCAAAAAGTGATACAAGAAAAAAATAGATTTTGCGAAAAGCAAATAAAATCGCATCAAAAATAACGTGAAATATTCGGGTTATGGTTCTAAACTTGTAACCGAAGCAATTGGTTTATTTTTATGAATTTCTCGTATATCACAAGGAAGACAATTAGGATGAATTTCATTTTTTACTATTTTTAATAAAAAAGTGGTGATGTTCATGTCATACTTATCAAATATTGCACAATCAATATTAAAATAAACGACAGACCAATTATCTGGTTCCCCTTCTGTTATCCATGCGATCATCTCGCCAAAAATATCACCGCCACATAAGAAAATCCCTCCCTTCTCTGGAAATACGGGATATTTGGTAAGAGGAAGTGAACTCTCAAATAATGTTTTTAATTGTTGAATATTCTTTTTATGCCATCCCCAAAGAGAATAATCTCCATTATTGAAAGAATTGAAAGG
>JAIRTV010000621.1 GCA_031254675.1 Planctomycetaceae bacterium
AAAATCACAAAAAAATAAAACACTTATTGCAGCGGTCTATAACACTCTAAAATCAAGCGGTGTTCCCATGAGTGCGCCGGAAATTTATCAACAAATTTCAGCACAATTCCCTTATGAGAACGCTTCACTTGGGGCGCGGCGTGTGAAAGAAGGAATCCGAAACAATATTCGACACTTTGGCGAGAAATCGAAGTTTCGGAAAAACGAAATCGGACATTATTACATCGTATCTCCTCCACCAAAACAAGAGAAAAAAGAACGTCCTAAAAAACGTGAAAAGATAAATATTTTTGATCTGATTAAACCGCTTTTGATGCCGCCGTTGGACAATAACTTTGGTCGTCAATTGACATTTGCACACGATTTATATTCGTATCAGGTCGATGGTGTTCGGTTTTTACAGGAGCATACTTCTGCTTTACTCGGAGACGAGATGGGGTTAGGAAAATCAATTCAAACGATTACCGCTTGCCGGTCTTTAATTCGTCAGGGAAAAATAATAACGGCTTTAGTAATTTGTCCCAAAGCGGTTTTAACTGATTGGGAAAGAAAATTTTGGGAATGGAGTCCGGAATTGCGAGTACGAAAAATATCCGGTACCAAAGAGGAAAGGCAAACACAATGGCGTATGCCGGTACACGTTTTTATCGCAACTTATGAATCGTTACGAAATGATTTTGACGAGATTAAAAAACAACGCCGACGAAACAAAAGAGAGCTGCATTGTGATTTATTGGTTCTTGATGAAATTCAGAAAACGAAAAATCCATCCGCCCAATTAACCAAAACGGTACGGTCAGTTACGGCAAAGTATCGTTGGGGATTGAGCGGAACGCCGTTAGAAAACAAAGTGGAGGACTTGGAAACAATTTGTGAAACACTGCAACCGGATATTTGGGAACATTTTGATTATTTGGAAGAGGGATATAAATCTCTTTCATTGCGGCGAAAAGCAAAAGATGTTCTTAAAGAGTTGCCGGAAAAAATGACTGATTTTATTTGGCTTGATTTATTGCCGGAGCAGCAACGAATCTATCGCAAAGTAGAATCAGCGGGAAAAGAAGAATTGAAACAATTAGGAAAAGAAGCAACAAAATTAGAAGTTTTTTCCCATGTTTTTGCTCTTATTAATTGTTTGAAACAAATTTGTAATATTGAACCGAACAGTGGCGAAAGTGTCAAACTGGACTACCTGCAAAATGATTTAGAACAACTTACAGAAGAAGGTAACAAGGCATTGGTTTTTTCGCAATATCCCAACAAGACATTGCGAGAAATGATGCCGCATTTACAGAGATTTAATCCATCACTCTATGACGGTTCGCTTTCTGATAATCAACGAAACAAAATTATCGATGATTTTCAGAACGGAGAAGACAATAAAATAATGCTCTTATCCTCAAAGGCAGGTAATGCCGGTATTACATTAACACGGGCGAATTATGTTTTTCATTTCGATATGCTGTGGAATCCGGCGATTACTTCACAGGCAACAGGTCGAGTTTTGCGGATTGGTCAGAAAGCAGAAACAGTATTTGAACGTTTCTTGTTGACGCGGGGAACGATTGAAGAACGTATTGACGAAATAGTACAAAAGAAAAAAGCGTTATTTGATCTTTATGTTGATAGTACCAGCGAAAAAGAAGACAAGATTAGTAAAATTTTTACCGAAGATGAACTTTTTGGTCTGTTCGGTTTACAAAACCCTCACTCGGAAAATCCGTCTCCAATCGAAACGGAAAATAATACCGAAGTAGATTCGCTTGATCCGTTTGACTTTGAGAACCGGATTTGTGATTTATTTGAAAAGATGGGGTATCATACGAAATTGACACAGAAATCCAGAGATGGCGGTGTTGATATTTTCGCAAAGAAGCACAATATCAGTGGAAGTTATGACGAGGTAATCATTCAATGCAAACACAAAGAACGGATTGATGGAACAGTCGGGGTTCAACCGGTACGAGAATTGTTTGGAGTATTGCGAAGTGATAACCGTTTTACAAAAGGTATTTTAGTAACGAATGGAATTTTTTCACAAGATGCAGATGCTTTTGCAAAAGATAACGGTATCGAATTGATAGACGGAATGCACTTAAAAGGTTTGGAAATTAAATTTGGACGCCCCAATCGACAATAAAATTGTCCGGTCATCGTCTCTAAACATAATTATATGGAAATATGGAAGTCCGTTTATTACTACACAACGCGGCATTCCCACTAGAACGTGTTAGGAATTAGTATGGATTATATTGGTGAAATTTGGTAAACAATATGAATTGTTTTTACGATTTTACAATTCCATACCAATACCTAATATGCTCTAGTAATAAAGAAATTAAAGCAGACAAGGAAGAACTATTGTTTTAACTATTGAAGATTATTTTGAACTTACCGAAAACAATTAATTATGGCAATCTGGTATTACTACAATGAATTGGGAGAAAAAATAAAAACAGAGTCGGCGGCGGAATTGAAAAAACTTGTAGCCGAAGGTATTATTTTTCCCAATACGATTATTGAAAATGAAACGGGAAAATCTTGTAAAGCCGAAAAAGTAAAGGGATTGGTTTTTAGCGAATCCGTTAAAACAGAAAATCCAAATAAAGATATCTATACCCAAGAATCAATTACACCGCAACCTACAATTGTTCCTGTTCCGCCGATAGTATCGACTACAATTACCAAAACCAAAAATGAAGGAAATAAAAT
>JAIRTV010000005.1 GCA_031254675.1 Planctomycetaceae bacterium
ACAAAAAAAATAAAATAAAAAATCATATTTATCGTTATAATAAGTGCAAGCGAAATTGGCGCGCACAATGACATTTTAAACACTCTTACGCGCGCCAATTCCGCTTGCACTCGACCCATTATTATATTGCTTAGGTGTTCGCTGTTATCTACATTTACAATATAATGTTCTTTTGTTCCGTTATATGGGAAACCCGTTTTTTACCATATTTCAAAACAAAATCAACAACTTTCAAAATAGTACGTATCATAACCAGTTGATGCTCTTCGACTTATAATGGGACACCAGTGGTTTACATCAAGTAAGTAATCGAATCATTTTCAATACAAAAGATCTTATCAAATTTTTTTGTTTCGATGTGAACATATTATGTTTCATTAAGAATCCGAAGTACGTTATCGTGCAAGAATCCATTGGAGCCGACGCCTTCTTTACCGAAAATGGTTGCGTTTCCTTTCCAGTCGGAGAATCGTCCGCCTGCCTCTTCGAGAATCACCAGCAACGGACCCGCATCCCAATCCGAAAGCATTGGATCCACCATGATGTCCGCCCGACCCGTCGCCACAAGAAAATAACCGTAAGCATCACCCCATGTTCGCGTTAACCGAACACTTCGCTCCAACCGTTTGTAACTGTCTCGACGACCAGATTTATCGAACGTTAATACCTCACTGGTTAAAAAAAGTGCTTCGCTTATTTTTTGGCAATTCGAAACTTTTGCCGGAACCGGTTTATTGAAACGTGCGGCTTCATGCCATGCGCCAAGTCCACGACCCGCCCAAACCAATTCCGAAAGAGCCGGCACCGCAATCACTCCTCCAATATTCGTTCCGTTTTGCTCAAGCCCAATAAGTGTACTGTAAATCGGTACTCCGTGAATAAATGATTTCGTTCCGTCAATCGGATCAAGAATCCAACGGAAACCACTATTGCCTTCGCGATCAGGAAATTCTTCACCAAGAACCGCATCATCGGGAAATTGTTCCTCAAGTCGTTTTCGCAACAATTTTTCTGCTTCCCGATCTGCAATCGTCACCGGCGATTCATCGGTTTTCCGCTCCACCGTAACATGTTCGGGATCGTAAAAATATCGCAACGTCAATTCGCCAGCTTCACGGGCAATTTTTTTCGCAAATTCAAGACGATTCATAAAAAATTAAATTCGACAAATAACCGTCAGCAGAAGTATTGAATTATAAAAGACTCCCCCTGCGGACAAAGAAAAATCAAACAACGAATAATATTTCAACCAAATCTTCCAAAAAACTTTATTTTACTTTTATTTTAGATCAAAACAACCTCAGTAGCAATAATATACTTTTCCACTATGATAAAGATTGAAAGCGAATTATAACAAATAATATGATTTGTTACTGTCAATTAGCTTTTCAAAATAATTATGTACGGAAACAACCGTTTCAATTCAATGGAATCGTTATTAGGATACATATTTTTAGCAAAATTAATATATTTTGCAAGAGAGAACGGAAGGAAACATCGGATTGACAATAAAGGGAAAAGGTGTTATTCTGAGCAACGTAGTTATGGACATCTTTCTTGAAATAGAAATCTTGCAGGAAATCTCACGTCGTGGGAAACAAAAAATTTCTATAAAAAGGAAGAATACCTTAATTATTTTTTGGGGATGCCTCCAATCTCTCTCAATCAATAACCGCCTTGTGAACACTCGGAAAAATTCGATAAAACTATTACAAAAATCTTCGTCACAATTTTTATGCGAATATTGTTTTTTTTAATTTTTATTCTATTGGGATCAATAATATTTGGTTCGGATATTGAATGGGATATGGAGTGGGATGATGTCTCGATGATTGATTCGCGTCGGATTGTTACGGCAATTGCTAACGGCGTGCAATATCTTAAAAGTCGGCAGAATCCTGACGGACAATGGCAATACGAAGTTCCCGGTCATACACTTGGCGCAACGGCGATGTGTGTTTTATCGTTTCTTGATGCGGATGTTTCCAAAGACGATGCTTCTCTTATTCGTGGAATTCAGGCTTTGCGTCAATATCGAGCCGGTGAAAATATTCACGATACTTATCCAATTGCGGTACAAACGATGGCTCTTATTCGTTACGGCGACCCCTCCGATCAACCTCTTTTGGAACATAATATTCAATGGTTTTTGAAACAACAAATTAAAGACGGCTCCAACGGTCAAGGTGGTTGGCAATATAATTCGGGTTTTCAGCATTACAGTACGTTTGAAACTTATTATGTCGGGCTTGCATTATACGAAGCGGAGCAAAGCGGCATGACGATTCCACGTCATGTTTGGGAACAAATCCGGCATTTTTGGGAACGAACACAAAACGATGATGGTTCGTGGGGTTATCGTCCATTATCTCAAGGAAGTGGCGACGCTCATTCTTGTACAACAAATGCAGGAATTATTTCGCTGATTCTCGCAACAAGAATCCATGATTCGGGGCAGTTTCGGGTAGAAGGTGATCGGATTCAATGCGGACAATGGGATCCGCATCAGACTTTCGCAAGAATTAACCGTGCGTTAAATTCATTGGACAAGTCGTTAATTCGACAACTTAAAGCGGGACCCGCTTGGTGGAATATCAATGATATGAATTCGGACAGAATTCACGGAATGCATTGGGTTCACTATAATTTGTTTGTTGTTGAAAATGTCGGACGTTTATTGGGGCAACGTCATATTGGTCGCTATGATTGGTATCGGGAAGGAACAATGTCGCT
>JAIRTV010000064.1 GCA_031254675.1 Planctomycetaceae bacterium
CGATTTGATAACAGTTGACGTACTCGATTATTGTTTTTACCCGAACAAAAATTCGGGCAATTTATTCTTCAAAATGGAAAAATGGTCTCCAAAGGTTAAAATTTAAAAACAGAAATCAATATGTTCAAAATATTACACGATACATCGGCACGTGTCAAGCCGGAAAATAAAAAAAAATTGGTAATTGTTCCGTAGAATTTTCGTTCAGAGATTAAACCTCAGATGGTCAACCTTCCGGCAAAATCTTCACTCGAACACGAATCTCGTCCAGTATTTTCGGACAATCAACCACAATTTAATACCGAATCCCTAACATCATTTCTAACACGTTTTCATGCATTTCGTCAAGTTTCGTCGTCGGCAAACAACACGAGCAACAAAATTCAAAATTACCCGTAAAATTATTGAGGTTCTTGAAAATATCAACTTTTTCCACTATGATACGGCAACAATAGATCAACATAGTTCTCGTCAACACAAATACCCCGTTTTCAAAATAGAATAAATTTATAATCATAGTCGCCTTCGTAGAATGAAAGGAGTAAATTACGATGTTTCAACGATTTATTCGGATGATTTTGTATGTTGTGATTTTGTCGGTGTTATTGTCCGAATTATTGACGGAAACGGTGTCCGCCCAATTTATTCGTCGCCAACTTCGCCGGATTCCCGGTTTTCCAACCGCCGAACCCGGTTATCGTGTCGGGCAGCAACCACCCGAACCTCTCATTCAAGGCGACGGACGTTTGTTAGAACGTGTTCGGAATATCGTCAACCTCTTCACCGACAACGGAACAGAACTAAAACCGGTTGCGGTTGTCTCATTTGCCAGTTTCGACGAATTGAAACGAGTTCTGCAAATTGTCGCCAAAGAAATCCGACTCGATAAAGGTCATTTTGAAGAACCCGCTTTATTAAATGCGTTTCTCGCCGTGTACGAACGTATTGTCGGGCAAGGTTTCGATACCAGCCAACCGTTGGGAATGATTCTGCAAACGGACGGAATTTTGTATTATCCGCTCTTTTTCACCCCGCTCAATCTCAACAGCAAACTCGGTCAATCCTTGCAAAACGATTACACCGAACAACTTCAAGACGGACGATATGCCATCCGACAAGAAATTTTCAATTGGCCTTTGGGTCGGCTTTACGTACAACAACACAACGGTTGGGTGTTCGTCGCACCGGAGCAACAACTCAAATCATTGCCCAACGATCCAACTGTTCTCCTACAAGGGCTTGACCGCAAACATCTCATCGCAGCAAAATTCGACTTGCAAAATTTGCCGTCGCTGTCAACTCGTGCGGCATTGGCTCTTGGCGAAATGAACGCCGTCACGCAAGCAGAAACCGAACTCGAAAAAGCAACCGCCCGATTAGGAATCGGTTATCTTCGCTCCCTCGCCGAACAAGCCGACTTCCTCGAATATTCCCTCTCTTACGACGAACAACACGCCGATTATGTGATCGAACAAAAAGAAATCGTCAAACCCAATACAGAACGCGCCGCCTTGTTGCAAGAACGACGCCATACCAAAAGTCCGTTTCACGCCTTTTATCTTCCCGAAAATGCGGTGCTTGCGTCGCATTTCGTGATGAATTTAACACAGTCGCAAAGTAAAGAACTCGAAACAATTTTAGACGAATCGCTTGGTAAATACCTTTTAACAGAAGAAGAACGACTAGAATTAAAAAAACAGTTGGAAATAAAAAATCCGCCAACACCCAAAAAACGCGCAATTCAGAAAACACAAACCAACATCGAAAATAAAACAGAACAAAATTCGCCAACAATTATTGTTCCTGATTCCATCACCGACCCCAACGAACGTCTTGCGCAACTTCTGTCGCAAATCCCACTGGAACAAATTGAAAAAAATCGACTTGAAGAAACAGAAACAGCACCGGAAACACAATTGGGTACAAAAACAACTTTCATGCCTGATCTTGTGTTAAGTAAAACGACGCAAGAAAATAATCTGAATGACGTACAAAAACTTGAAGTGATTTTCCGTCGGATTGGCGTAACATATTATTGGGCGTTAATTGGGGCGGTTCGCAGTGGTCGGTTCGACAACGCCTTCACGTGTTCCTACGAACAAGGAATGATTGGAATTTACAATCTTGTGGAGGGAGAAAAATTTCGAGAATCGTTTGATTCTGTTTTTGCGGAGATCGAAAGAGAATTTCCCGAAGTTTATGTTCGGAATATTCAAAAAGATTACATGGAATCGGAAGGTTTTGTGTTGACAAGTATTCTGTTTCGTCCGGGCATGTTCATCAAAAATCAATTTTTGTCATGGCTTATTCCGCCGGAATATTCGGAACGTGAAACACGTCTTATTCTTGGAATTCGGGATGATGCGCTTTGTTTTGCGGTGGGTTCGGGCGATTTTCCCGAGCAACATCTTCTCCAAGCAATTGCCGGTACAACCGAATCGCTTCCGGTGTACGATCTGTTTTTTACGTTTTCCGCCTACGAATTGGGGCGGGCGTTCGCCCAATCCGGAAGACCTGACCGATTGGTTCCGCTCAAAATTGTTGCGGCAAATACAAATCCAAACGCACGCGCTTACGCCGTTTCAAAATTCACGGATACCTCAAAAACATTAACGCTTCGTATTTCCGCTCTTTTAACTCCATCGATTTGGCGTTTCCGCGAAAACCTCCGCGAAACAAGATATTACCGCTAACGTAAATTGAGAGGAACGGTGTGGAGTCTAATCATCTAAAATAACCACACGCACGGTATAGAAGAAAAAAAGTACCAAATTTTCAAGAATCGTGAGAGTAATGGTCGATACTAAATGCGGACTAATAAATAAACATAAAATATTTTGCAAACACAATGCGAATTGGTCAAGTAATCGGACATCTGACGCTTGCACGCGCTCACGAATCTGTTAAGGGGTTTCGATGGAAAATTGTTGTGCCGATGACGGAAAATGATTTGCGGGCAGAACAAGAACATCAAGAACCCAATACAAAGGAACTTAATACGGAGGAACTCGTTGTTTATGACGATCTTTCGGTTGGTGATGGGCAACGGATTGCGTTTAGTGAAGGCGCCGAAGCATCAATGCCGTTTTTTCCAAATCCAAAACCAATTGACGCTTACAACGCCGCAATTTTAGATTGGATTGAATTACCGGTTGAGTGAATGTTGCAAATATTATGTGCAATATTTAAAAGTATGTGCAATGTAAAATGGATTTTGTTTTTAATTGCTTTTAAGAAGGAGCTATCGTAACGACATGATGAATTTGCACCAAATCAAGGAAGAAATTTGTGATATCGGACGCCGTATTTACAATCGCGGGTTTGCGGCGGCGAACGATGGGAATATTTCGTTTCGAATTGACGAAAACCGAATCGTCTGTACTCCAACCGGAATTAGTAAAGGTTTTATGAAACCGGATGATCTTTGTGTTGTTGATATGAATGCCAATCAGATTTCCGGTCATCGTAAAATGACCAGCGAAGTTCGGCAACATATCACAATAATGAAACATCGTAGTGATGTTAAATCGGTTGTCCATTGTCATCCGCCGCACGCGACGGCATTTGGTATTGCACGCGAGGCGATTCCGCAATGTATTTTGCCGGAAGTCGATATAAATATGGGTGATGTACCGATTGCGAAATACACAATTCCCGGCGGTCAAGAATTTGCTGATGCGATTTTGCCGTTCCTTGACAAGAGTGATATTATTGTTCAGGCAAATCACGGAACAGTGAGTATGGGACCAACTGTTGAGCGGGCTTATTTTCTCACGGAAATGCTTGACGCTTATTGCCGTATTCTACTCATAGCCCGAAGTCTTGGAAAAGTGGAATATTTTACCAAAAATGAAGCAGAAGACTTATTGGCATTGAAACAAAAATGGGGATTCAAAGATCCGCGTGCGGAACTTGCCAACTGTGAACTTTGTGCCAATGACATTTTCCGTGACAGTTGGAAGGAGACAGGAGTTGACCATCGAGCATTTCAACCGCCAACATTTCGACGCGGTGAAGAATCGCCAAATATTTCGGCTTGTTCGTGTACTTCGTCAAACGAAACCGAGATTGATCGCGAATTGATTGTTAAAACAATTACTGACCGTGTTCTACAAGCTCTTGCCAAAGCCGGATAATTATTATCAATTTGGTGATTGACAGTAGGAATCGTTGAATTTCCTCTCTCTTCTGCAAATTATTGAGAATATTTTATTTACATTTTTCGATGTTTGCAGGAGACTAATTTATGGTGTTGGACGTTGGCAAACCGCGTGCGATGGAGCCTCGCATTTCTGTATCGGATTGAATATTTTTCAATCGATAATAGTCCATAATACTGAATTTTCCAGAAGAGATTGCTTCGGAGATTGCCAGTGGAACTTCGGCTTCGGCTTCGACAACTTTTGCTCGGCTTTCTTCGATTCGGGCAATATTTTCCTGTTCCGCCGCCACCGCCAACGCGCGACGTCCTTCCGCACGCGCACGGGCAACCCGTGTATCCGCTTCCGCTTGATCGGCTTGCAACCTCGCACCAATGTTCTCGCCAACATCAATATCCGCAATATCAATTGATACTATTTCAAACGCTGTTTCCGAATCAAGACGGCGTTCTAAAACAGTTTTCGAGATTAGGTCGGGATTTTCCAACACTTCGCCTTGTGTATTTGCGGAACCGATAGCGCTGATAATTCCTTCGCCGACACGGGCAATAATTGTCGCTTCTGTGGCGCCGCCGATGAGTTGGCGAAGATTTGTTCGCACAGTGACCCGTGCTTTTACTTTGAGTTGAATCCCGTTTTTCGCAACCCCATCTAATGTTGTTCGACCTTTGGATGGGGTTGGACAATCAATCACTTTCGGATAAACACTCGTCTGAACCGCTTCAAGAACATTACGTCCCGCTAAATCAATTGCTGTGGCGAGTTTGTAGTCTAGATCGATAATTTTTGCTTTACTGGCGGCAATCATTGCTTTGACAACTGCCGGAACATTACCACCGGAAAGATAATGAGCTTCGAGAGATTTTGTGGTAATAATCTGGTCATCAAGCCCCGCCTGAACCGCCATAATTTTGCTCCGAATAATAATTTCGGGATTAACTTTGCGAAAAGTCATCCCGACCATATCCACAATTCTAACACCGGCGCCTGCCATAAGCGATTGAATCCATAACGGGAAAAAACGCAGGAAAATAATAAAACAAACCAGAACAATTAAAAACACAAATCCAAAACCAATCAATGTTACGATTTGTGACGGTTCTTGAGCAAAAAGCGGTTGGAACATTGTCGTGAAAACGAGTTAAAGTGAGGAACGCAATAAAAATAAAATTGCGATCAGAGAAAAACAGAGAAACAACGCAAGCAATATACCAAATTTTTAATTCCTTGTCTATTAGGGCGTGTTGACGTTTACAATATGGAGAAAATAGGTATTAAATTGGGTTGATTGGTAAGGATTTCATCGTTTACAGCACAAACCAGACAACACAAACCACTCCACCCACGAATAATCTTGCAAATCCGTTTCAAGTCGCAATATCGCTAGAACCGATATATTCGATATATTTTGCCATTGCGAAGTTATTTGCTCAAAAAGGAGTCTGGTATTCATGCGACTCAATTACCGTTTGTTATTAACAATCAGTTGCGTTTGGGTTCTTTTGGCAATTTTTGGCGTACATCGCCCCAACTGTTGCGCCAACACCCCCGAAGAACCAAACCGGAAAGTCAACGAACTTTTTGCGCTGGGAATCCAAGCAGAACGCCAAGAAAAAAATACCGACGCCGAAAGAATTTACGAGCAATGTCTTCAGTTGGCAAAAGAGAATCATGTCTCCCAACTCGAATCTCCAATACTTCATCGGTTGGCAATTCTCAACGCAAAAGAACAAAAAATAACCGAAAGTGAACAATATTTTCGAGCAGCACTCAAACTAGATAAAGAAAATATCACCTTGCTGTGCGATTTCGCCAAACTTTATTCCGATCAAAAAAATTACGCCGACGCCGAAACAATCCTAAAAAACGCCCTGCTCCTCGCTCCCAATCATCGCCGCACGTTATTCAATCTCGGTTGTATTATCGCATTGCAAAAAGATCGACAAACCGAAGGATTACGCTATCTCAAATTCGCCATCGGTGAAATAGCGGCTTATCAGGAACTTGCGAAAATCTATCGGCAACAAGGTAATAATTCTCAGGCGGAATTTGCCGAACAACGGGCAACTCTCCTTCAAAAAAATCAAACAGCATCACCAAACGACCCCATGACATCGCCAACCGTGTCAATGGATGAGCAAACAAAAAAAGAACTTATTCAGCACGTTAAAGAAGAACTTTTGCGTTTGGAAACTGTCGAAATCGCCGAAACCACCACACCACAGCAAACCACCACAGCAAAAATATTCACGCCGAAACCCGAACCAGCATCAACAGAACCAGTCTTGGCAAAACCATTACCAACAACATCAGCAGTTGCGGCAGAACCAATCCATGATCCCTTTCCAATTGTCGAACCTCAGAAAATCAACTATTCGCAAAAAAATCAACCAACAGAGCAACCACAAAATCAATCGTTTGCGAAAAATAATTCAACTTCTCCTGATCCCTTTTTAACACCTATTGTCAATACGATTATTGATACGGCGGTTGCCCCGAACGAACCATTGTCAAAAGAAATAAATATCAATTCCAATATTAGTAAGAAATTACCGGAAGTGAATCGACCAATTCCAGTGTCTCAGGAATTGCCCAAACAACAAACTCTCAAAATTCTCAAACCGGAACCGTTGACCAATGAACCGGTTAAAATATTTCCGCAAAATGTTCCGCATGATCAGAACACAAAGGATATTCGCACGCTTCCCGCAACTGATATTCGGATTTCGAACTCAACCGAAGGCGAAACAGTTATTCCGCAGCAACCCGAAATTCGTGCGTTAACAATTGTTCCTTTAGACGACGGAACAACAAATAAAAGTATTCCGGAATATACAGCAATTAGTGTTCGGAAAATTCCCCTCACAGGAAAAACGTCAACTCGCTCCAAAACAGCAGAGAAAAAAATTCCAGACACAACAAACACAGAAAAGAAAGAGGAAAAAAACAAAGAAAATTTTTCCGTTTCGCGATTTCAGCAACCCGATTCGCCCGATTCCGCCGCAACGATCAGTATTTCGCTCCGTAAAAATCAATCCCCGCAAAACTCCGCGTCCGATGAAAATAATTCCAAAACCAATCCGACAAATTCCGATACGGCAAATCCAGACAAAATTGATTCCGATTTTTCGGCACGTTTACACCTCGAACAACCAATCAACCTAATCACATTTCATTCGCAACATTCTCAAGTTCAACAACGTCAAGCACCGGTTCCGATTTTGGATGCAACCGAAAAATTACTGAAAGAACCTCCAGAAAATCAAGATTCACGATTCGTTTTCAACGAATCCACGCAACCAAATTCATTGGAGTTGGAAAACCGAACAACACAAAACAATTACAACAACAAAAACAACTCTTCTGATCTTAAGAACGATTCCGTGTCTTCGCAACGTCCGTCAAAATCCATTTTGCGACCCGGAGCCGGAAAAATTCAAATTCAAGACGATTTGGATTCTTATGTTTATGTTGATACAACGACTCCGACAAACAAAACGGCTTCAGATTCTTCGAAACTGTTGGAAACAACAGAGAAAGAGACCACACAAACATCTATTGCGAAAACAAATTCGCCAATAAATTCGAGAACAAAATCCGTTGCCGAAACTTTTTCGTTGGTCAAACCAATGCCAGGGAAACTCGCCCAGCAACTCACCAATTTATCGCGATCTTCTCAACCCGCGCTCGCTTCGCCGAAAAAAACCGAAGCAACAACAGAAATAATCACAACCCCAACTCCAACTATCACAGCAAAAATCAAAACAATTCCGTTACCGGCTGAAAACATTCCGCAACCGAAAATGTCGCCACTTGAATCGGAAATTGATAAAAAATCAGATGTCCAATTTTCATCACGTCAAGCCCCAAACGTGTTGAAATTTGAAATTGCTTCGGCAGCGAAATCGGAAACTTCGGACAAATTGGAAACTGAAAACGAATCGGATCAACCACACAAAACCATTTCACAAGAACTCGTTTCCGCCCCAGCGAACTCGATTCCGGTAACGACAAATTCTGTTGCCGACAATTTTGTTGCAACCGATTTGGTTACGGCAAACTCGGTTCAACCGGATTCGTCACAACAAACTACCGACAATAACTTTCAACCGCCAACCGTTCTCAAATTTGAAGTTACTCAAAACGAAATTGCTTCCAAACCGGTTGCCGCCGAACAAGTTTTGGTCGAACAAATTCCGGTTCAACCGAATCCGGTGCCGTCGATTCCAATTCAAGAATCAAGTCCCATTCAAGCGTCAGAATCGTTGTCGGCAACACTTCCCGAACCTGTTGTCGAAACAAAACCCGAAACAACAATTGCGGCGATTCCCGATATTCCGATGACGCCGGCGATTGTAGCAACAACAATTCCGGCAGATCAGGCGAAGCAAACAGAACAAATAAAGCAAACAACTTCAACAAAATCGGAAATTGTTCCGGAAATCATTTCAGAAATTACTTCGGAAATTACTCCAGAAATTACTCCAGAAATTGTTTCGGAAATTGCTCAACCGCAATTACCGTCAACACCTTCCCATGAAACCAAACCGATTACGCCTTCCGATTCTGTTGCGATTTCAAATCCCAAAACTGTTCCGGTTATTCCCATTCCCGAACCAATTTCGGTAGCCATTCCGATTCAGGAACAAATTCCGGTTCAGGAATCGGCATTGCCAACACAACCGTCGAAACCGAAAACCGAAATTGCCAACAACACAACACCGCAACCAACTCTCGCTCATGTTGAAGCGTTCCTGCCAATTCTTACGGTACGTCAACCAGAAACGATAACGGCTCAGCAACCGCCGTCAGTCCCAACACCACGATTAAATGCCAATCTCAAATTCAAGACCGCCCACGAACCTACCGTAACATTGCCGGACAAACCAATCGTTGCCGAACAAACAACAAATCAACCATTGGAAATCGCAACTCATTCCGAAACATTAAAATCAGAAACATTAAAATTCGTCGCTCCCAATCATCCGCAACAAAAAATGTTGCCAAACCAAGAAACG
>JAIRTV010000070.1 GCA_031254675.1 Planctomycetaceae bacterium
CTGAAATCGGAACTTTTGACAACGGTCAAAAAGCATTCGTCAACCGTAATTATGTTTGGCTGGATGTTCCAGAACGATTTAAGGATTGGAAGTTTACCCGCCAAAACGTCGGTGGTCAACCGTTGGAGGAAATCAATGTTCGCGCTAAAAAAGATACAACGCTATATCTTATTACGACGCGATATGTTGCTTATCATCATTTGAAATTGAACTCTTCCGAAAGTGGTTATTCCGATGCGTCCAAATCTCGCGTTTGTATTTTTGAACGTTCCATCAAGAAAGGCGAAGAATTTAATTTACCGCAATGGGGATTTACCGGTGGTATTTTGCTTTTTCAGGAAAAACAGGAAAACCCTGTTGCGAACTAACGATTCAGGGAATTATTCAAAGGGAATTATTCAAAACGTATTCCGCGGCAAGGAGTGTCCACAACACGGGTTGCGGTTCTCTGCAAACACTCGGGAGTTTGAGTTAAACTCCTAAGAGTTCGGGTTAAACTCCTGGGAGTTCGAGTTAAACTCCTAGGAGTTCAAGTTAAACTGCTGGGAGTTCGAGTTAAACTGCTGGGAGTTCGAGCTAAACTCCTAAGAGTTCGAGTTAAACTCCTGGGAGTTCGGGTTAAACTCCTGGGAGTTCGAGCTAAACTCCTGGGAGTTCAAGTTAAACTCCTAAGAGTTCGAGTTAAACTCCTGGGAGTTCGGGTTGAAACTCTAGAGGATCGAATTGGATTTCCAGGAATACGGGTTGCGTTTCTAGAACACCAAACAATCTTCAAGATCACACCCCAAATTTGACCCTTTTTCTCTGGAATTGCGAGTTGAACTCTAAAATTGGGGATTAGCGGATAGAGTTGGCGACGAAATGATTGGCGCGGATTGAACAACACCACCGTTAATTTGGAGCGTTCCCTCCGCATGAGCAACACGTCGGAGATCCTCCGCACGACCCACCAATTCATGCGTCGGCGTAATTTGTTCCGGCTTCATGTCAAATTCGTAATACTTATTGTCGCTTAACTTTCCCGGCAAAAGCACCTCAGAAAAAAAATCAATCCCAGGCCACTCATACCACGGCGCAGGAACAGATAATAAAACCGTTTTGGTCTCATAACCCTGTTTCACCACCCGAAATTCACGCTTGCCATAAAAATCAAAATTCGTCGAAAACGGAGTTCGCCCAATCTCTTCGCCATCAAGATAAACCGTCGCCCCAGGAGGATTCGACCGAACCGTCATACGCCGCCGAACACAACCATTGAAAAACAACAAAATCAACACCAAAAAAATCAACAAAAATCCGACTTTCTTATAAATAGATCGCATGATTATTTACCAAATCATTTCACCAAAATTACGTTGAAGATTAGATTGCCTTCGCACCGCCTTCACAAAACCCCACCAAAAAAAATACAACACTCGTCCAAAGTGTTGGCGATTTTTACACAGAAAATCAAAAACAAATCAAAATTAAAACACTTTGTCAGGGAACCTGGTTTCCATTTTGTCGAATTGATATCGGGAATCGGCAGTTTGCGGCGGCGGTTTCGGCAACGGCGTCGGTTCAACCGCCGCAAAACGTAACGGCTCAACCGTTTCGGTTTCGGTTGTCGGCACATTTTGATTTTGAACCAAACGCCGCGTCATCGAATCATTCAATACAATCGTCGAAACCGGACGTTCCGGTTTTCCCAATGTTTTTTGTTCAAATTGTTGTTGTTCGGTTTTTTGGGCGTTGATTTGTTCTTGCTCAAAACCAACTTGCCTAATGTCGGAAGGAATTGCCTGCTCCGCCAGTTCACGGTTTGCCTTTGCCAAAATGGAATTATTCGCCAAAAATTCCTGGATAGCATTTTCTGACGCCGGAACTTCACGTTTTGAACCTTGCAAAACCGTAACAACCGGATGAGAAAGAACTAACATGTCTTCCAACCGATCATCAAACCGCGTCATAACACACAAATTCTTTTCCTCACCGCCAATCTCGTCAAACGGCAGAAAAAAATCATAACCATGACCAAGCGGTTTCTTAAACGCATAATGCTTATCAAGCGTTTCCGATCGGAATTGATAGATTTTTAACGGTTTCGCATGAGCCGGATTTTTCTCGTTGCCATCAAAAATAAAAACCGTCAAATTACCGTCAACTTTGACGGCTTGTTTTTTTTTGTAATCATTGTAAAAATGAATCCGCCCCGCAATACCACGAAGAACTTTCCCTTCGGGTGTTGTTTGCGCGTACGTATTCCAAACATCCACCATTTTTGTTGGAGTTTTGGCAGAATTTTTTGCCAATGGGTTTTTCGCCTGTATTCGTTTTACCGTCAGATTCGACTGACAACCAAAAACAGTTGCGAAAATCAAAACAAGGAACAAAAAATTGATTATTTTGGAAATCGAAATCACCATTGCTCTCTCACTTCAACAATCTCAATTTTAATAATTCAACGATGTTTTTTGATTTGAAATTGATTTATTGTTTGTGTCTGTTCATCGCGATAGGTTACAACAACACTTCGGTTCGCAATCAGCGGACTATAAAGATTTACGAATTGTCCGTCAAGACCAAAATAAAAGATTCCGTTTGAAGAAAATAAGTGTTAAAATAGGAAATTCGCAACGATCAGCGGAATTTCCGACGGCAATTCCACCTGATTGATGCGATTATTCCTCTTTCGCGTATTTCAAATAAAAATTCCTCTAACTCGATACGAATAATTGTCCAAAACCTGTAAATTGCGTAGATTAACCGAATTTCCTATTGATTTCATAAATTGAAGAAAAATTTTCAAAAATTCGCATAGACACGAAGTTCGATAATCGATAATCTTTACTAAAGTGTTTTTTCTGTTTTAATCAACAATGTTCATCAATCGTTCCATGTCGCTTATTCCTTTTCATCACCCTAAAAAAAATATAACTTCTTTTCCGCGTTGGTTTGCCGGAATCAGTATTGCTTCCCATTGTCGGCGTATCGAATCGGCGTTGATAGGAGTTCACGGGCAAGGAAGTGGAGCACCCATCGAAATTCGAAAAACAATCTCGTTCGATCTTCCACACGAAATCACCGAAAGCTATAACCAACTTCAAGAAATCACACTAAAAAATACACGAGGAAATCGAACAACTTCAACAGATATCAAAATTCCCACAGCGTTGCTTTTTCACGTTCGACGCGAATTAGCAAGCGTCGAAGAAGAAGCAATTGACGAACTACTAGGAGAATCACGGTTACCTAGAAATGAACTCTTAGCGGTCGGAATTCACGATTCAGGAATCCGTTGCCGAACCGCCTCAGGAGAATTGTATTACCAAAGTCTTTGCGACGCCCCGTTTTTAGCCGAACAAACCGGTCTGAATATTGTGGACGCCTTTCCGCTACAAGATATTGCCTCCAACGGAAAAGGCGGTCCGCTTTTTCCATTACCGATTTGGATTTTTCTGAAATCGGAATCTTCTGACCGCATTTTACTTGATTTGGGACGGACGGCAAAATTGACATTTTTACCGAAAGCCGAAAATTCCTTTTCTCATCAACGAATCACTCAACAAGATATTATTCCTTGCGGCTCGCTTCTGGATACGCTGACTTGGGAACTCACCAGCGGAGAAACTTCCATTGATTTGGGAGGACGTTTAACTGTTCAAGGCTGTCAGATTCCGGCGTTGCTTTCAGACTTTCGAGCATTAACAACACCAACAGAAATTTGGAATCCTCACGGTTTACCGGTTGATCGTTACTTAAAAATCGCAACAAAATCAACAAACGATGGTCATTCTTATCAAGATGTTCTCTGCACGACAAGTTATTTTATTGCCGAAACAATTGCCGAACACATACAAACACTAATTACCAAACACACAACAAACAATCATTCCGAACCGGAAATTCTTGTAAGTGGTTCTGTTCGTATGCACGGTCTGCTGATGAACCAGATTTCTTCGCAACTTCGGCGAAGACCAATGATACCGATTACACGTCTTGATATTCCGACGGAAACATTTGATTCCTTGTGTACGGCAATGTTGACGTTAATGGCGGTTGAGCATATTCCGGCAAGCCTACCACATTTAACGGGAAGCGAAACAACCAAACCGTTAGGGCGTCTTACCGCAGGTTCTATTACTAATTGGCATCGACTTCTTCGTGAGATGGCTCAAACGAGACCCACCGAACGAACACTTCGCAGCGCAATGTAACACAACCTTGCGGTGTAAACTTAAACCGAAAACTTAATTAAGTCCCCAAGATTTAACAAGATCATCCGCACCAGGAGTCATTTTTCGCAATTTTACGATAAATTTCTCTTTTGTTGTGGCATCCGCTTTATCGAGTTTCGATTTCATCGCGGCGTAATTAGCGCGGCGTTTACGACGGCGCCGAATTTCTTTTTGTCGTTCGCTCATGGACACAAGTTCCTGTAATGACTGTCAGAGTAAAAATAATACAAACGGGGACAAATGTAATTCAAAGCGGATACTATAATCAGTATTTCGAATTTGTCAAGCGGGATTTGTTGAATAAGGCGTCAGTAAGACAAATCGCAGAATTCACGCCAAAAATACTGAAAAACACTTCGGAAAAATAGGCGACTTTTGACCTTTTGCCAAAAGATTGCAAAAAACATCAATCGAAATGACGTTTTGGAGTGATGATGTTTTGGCGAAATACCGTATTCCACGTTAATTCATAGACATTGCTTTAGTATTCTCAATTTTCAGTTATTCTATTTTCTAAAAAAGATTTTATGTCGGCACAACAAATTGAATATCAATTTCATGACAAAACTGTCGTGATTACGGGAGCATCCGGTGGCATCGGGTTGGCAACAGCGAGGAAATTCGCTCAGGCAGGCGCAACTGTTTTGCTTCACGCCAACAAAAATTACAAGATCATCGAACATTTACAGCAAGAAATTCAACAACAAGGAAAAAAATGTGAATGTTTTACCGCAGATTTCTTTTCCCCAACTGCCGCTGAATTATTTGTTCGTTCGGTTTGCGAAAAAACGGATAAAGTTGACATTTGGGTTAATGGTGCGGGTGTTGATTTGATGAATTCTTCGATTGCCGTTTTGCCATTCGAAAAAAAAATGCAACAACTGTTCCAAGTGGATGTTTTTGCAACAATTCAGATGTCAACATTGGTTGGTTCTCTGATGAAAAATTGGGGAGCAGGAATTCTTTTTTTCTTAGGTTGGAATGGTGTTCGTTACGGTTGGGAAGGCACAACCGCCCAACTTTATGGCTCCGCCAAAGGAGCAATTCATGGATTTAGCCGTTCTCTTGCGGAAACGTTGGCGCCTGATGTGCGGGTTTGTAGTTTATCGCTGGGCTGGATCAAAACACGTTGGGGAGAAAAAACATCGGACAAATATCTAAAACGCGGTGCGGAAGATTCACTTCGGGAACGTTGGGGAACTCCAGAAGAAGTCGCTAACGCCATTTTATTTTTGTCAAGTGACGCTGCAAATTATTTGGACGGACTTGACATTCGCTTGGATGGAACCAAAAAAGGAACAAAGCGATGAATCTTCAAAAAAATTTTCCGAAGCAATCGGTATTTTAATCGACATAAATTTTCTAATTGGCATCAAATTTGCTAGTTATTTTTGGGGTTTTGCTTTTTCATTCTCAAGATTGTCTGAAAATTTCGAGATGGAAATATTTTACTCGTCAAGACTTTTCGACATTCGAATCAAATACTCTCTGGATTGAAGCAACTTGCAAATAATTTGCAAAATACTACAAACTTGGGAGAAAATTTTTTGGAAGTTCTAATTTTGAAGTGTTGCCAAAATTCCGATCATGTGTTATAAAGAACAACAGTTTTGTTTTAATACAAAAAATTGTGGAATACTGTCCGACGAAATAGCTAAAATGGGGACGAATTCGATGAAAATTATTCTTGGCAGCGATCACCGCGGCAAGAGAATTCAGGATTGGATTCTCAAGCATCATCTATTTCAACAAAATGAAGTTTTTGTTATTGACCAACATTGTACCGATTCAATTGATTATCCTGATGTTGCGGCGCGGGTTGCATTTGAAGTGGGTTCCGGTATTTTTGACCGTGGTATTTTAATTTGTGGTACGGGAATTGGCATGTGTGTTGTTGCCAATAAATTTCCGGGAGTTCGTGCTGCGCCTTGTCACAACGAAGTCGCCGCAGAATTAAGTCGGCGACACAACGATGCTAATATTTTGTGTCTTGCGGGCGATTTGCTCGGCGAACGGTCAAGTCTTGTTATTGTCGAAAAATGGTTGGCAACTCCTTTCGACAACGGACGCCATATTGATCGGCTTGAAAAAATTAAAAACCTGGAGCACCAAAATTATTCCGCCCCGATAACAATCGAATGTTTGGAAAAAAATTCTTCAGAAAATATTATGTCCGAATCCAATATTTCCGTCCCTAAAAAAACTGTTTCCGGTGTAGCTTAGACTACTTGCGAAAACGAATAACTTAATAATTACAAATATTGATATTTTGTAACCGTTCATGAACAGTGCTTCTCGACATGAACGGTTATTGTGCTTTTACTCAACTATTTCATCGTCACGGAATTTCGCTAATGCGTTGGTTTGCTTATTTTCTTGCGATTGTTAATGCAACAATTATTGGTCTTTCCTTTTTGTTCGTGAAAATTACGGTTGCCGAAACTTCGCCTATTGACACGCTTAGTTTTCGGTTTATTGTTGCCTTGATTTTTTGTGCTATTTATATGAAGGTTAGGAATATTCCTTTTCGTATTGAAATCCGAAGATTGTTTCCGTTACTTTTAATTACATTATTTTATCCGCTTGGTTTTTTTACGTTTCAGGCGTATGGTCTGCTTTACATTGATTCCGCCGAAGCCGGTATTTTGACCGCCACCGCTCCTATTATTACAGCGGTTTGTGCGGCTTGTTTCATCGGCGAAAAAACAAATCTGCTCCAATTTTTATCAATTCTGATTTCCGTCACCGGTGTTATGCTTATTTCTGTTGTCAAAGGAATTCATTTTGACACATCTAGTATTGTGGGTATTGTGTTGATTTTGTTTTCGTGTTTTATGTCCGCCGGTTACACAATTATCAACCGTGTTCTGATACGTTCGTTTACGGCGATGGAAATTACATTGGTGATTATGATTGTTGGCAGTTTGTTTTTTACTGGACTTTCTTTTGTAACACATATTGTCAACGGGACAATCGCAACAATTTTCAAACCGTTCGGTAATCATCATTTCACAATAGCAATTCTGTATCTGGGGATTTTTTCATCAATGTTGACCACCATTTTTTCGAGTTTAATTCTCAAACATCTCCGTGCTACCGAACTGGTTGTGTTTTTGAATTTTTCGACGGTGATTGCGATTATTGCCGGTTATGTGTTTATGCATGAGTCGATTTATTTTTATCATCTTATTGCGGCTGCGCTGATTATTATTGGTGTACTCGGTACCAATTTCTTTGCGAAACAAGAAATACTGTTATCAAAAAAATAAAATTTTCCACAAACATATCGTCTCTAACAAGATTAGGAGTATGCGAGTTGTTGTCTGTCATCGTGTTCGGCAATACATGCCGTTCGTCGCAATCCAACAGAAACGCTACACGTCGTAAAAGCCGAGTATTTTTCAGAAGATCAATGAAAAATACTCGTGCTAAAGAAATTCTATGCCAAAAATCAACTCCGAAACTTCGGTTTAGTCGAAGGAGAGAGATTTTTCGGTTTTTAAAGCAATTAGAAGTCGCGGAAAATCAGTATAGATGCGGTCAACTTCCCACAGGAGAAATTTTTTCAACAATGCGGGATGATTAACTGTCCAGACGCCGATTTTTAATCCGGATGCTTTCACTAGTTTTATTTGTTCCGGTGAAAGGTGGTCGAGATGAATAACAAGCGTTTCAAAACCATATTTTTTTGCGATTTCAATATCATTGGGATTGAAATTTCCTCTATCCCAAAAGACGGGAATTGCCGATTCTAATTCTTTGACTCGCATCATGTATTGAAGGTTGCCGTCATTGAAACCAACCCATGAGACGGCATCAAGTTTACGAATAATTTTGATCGCCTCGTCAACACATTGATTTTTTGGTTGAATGGAAACTTTTGCTTTTTTATGTTTGAGAATCAACCGAATGGCATCTTCCAACAGGAGAATTGGTTGAGGCGGACAATTTGTTTCGGTTAATCCTTTACTTTTTCGAAAACTGAAAGCCATGTCGAGTTTTCGTAATTCTTCCAATGTGGAGTCGGCAATATTCAAATCGACGCCGGAAACATTTTTTGTGGTTTTGTCGTGGTTGATGACGATATAACCGTCTTTGGTACGTAAGATATCCAGTTCGACCCAATCTGCTCCTAACAAAATCGCACTTTCAAATGCGGCGAGGGTATTTTCGGGATATTCACTGGAATTTCCGCGATGTGCGGTAACACCGTTTTCTGCTATTCCTTCTGCCGAAACAAAATTTAATAGGAAAACAGCGGATAAGATCAACACAATTGAAAAACGAAAAATTAAATTCATGTCATTTCCTTTCTGAAATTTATTTTTATACACAAATGTTAGTACATACATTTTGTTTTTGAATTAATGAGACAATAATACAATAGTAGTTACGTTTTCACATGAATTCGTAAAGCAACACACAAAAATAAATCATTCAGCTTACAAAATCAAATTGTAATTCGTTTGGTAAAAAAGTAAAGAACGTAATAGACATATTTCAATTATGTTTTATTGAACAATTTATTTTTGTCTGCGCTTTAGCAGTGATAGTACGGAATTAGAAATTAACGGTTTCGTTACCGTTTTTCGATCCCATTGCCCCCCAAATCCCATAGACTGAAGGTCCATCAGCGGGTTGGTTCGCACTTGCATCTCCGGCGTCAATATTTTCCGAAACGAATCGAACTGAACCATCTAAGTTGGAAACATTGACGCCGCCGGAATGATAACTGTTTGGAGTTGAAATTCCCCAGGCATAATGGACGTTACCACTTTGCACACAAGTTGGACTATTAGGCGGAAGAATTGTTGTGAATCCGCCGTTACAACGTCCATCGTACAGTCGACCAATTTCTGCCCCCATAATCGTTGCATCGACTAAAGATGTTTTGAATAGACCGTTGGAACCTTTATTTTCTAAACATTTGGCTCCGTTAATCATATTGGCAGCCGCGATTGACAAAGCTCCTCCGCGAATGGTACTGGGATTGGGTGAAGGTGTTACTGCTTTTTCTGAAAATGCGAGAGTATTACTTGTTCCATCTGAACAAGCAGCTAAATTGTGCCACACTCGGTTACCGAATGGACCGCGAACATGATTGTTTCCATGATCGTAATTATTATCGGTTGCATAATTGGTATTATGAGCAATCCAATCACCACGGTTGTAAATATAGTTTCGCATGGCATTGGATGATGTTGCTGTTGGACTACCACCATTTACAGAATACAATCTGTTTGCATTACTATCTGAGGGGCAAATCATTGTTGTCACTTTTGTTTTCATTAACGTTGCATATTCAGGAGCACATGAATTATACGCTGTTGGAGCACTAGTATAATTGCTGTGCCAAGGCGGAAACATATAACCTGCTGATCGCGCATCGGTTACAGTACCACCGGTGTAGTTTGTTTGAACAGCTGTTGTGTACATTTCATATAGCTGTTGCTGTTCAAGGTACGGCATCATGTAGATGTACGGTCCCCAACACTGATCGTGGTTGTTACTACCATCAGCACTCGCCGCGTTAAGACCACTTCGTCCTGCTGGAAGAGATTGCAGTGTGTCATGGTAATTATGTAACGCTAGAGTTAGTTGTTTGAGATTGTTGGAACACTGCGAACGTCTCGCTGCTTCGCGCGCCGCCTGAACTGCCGGTAACAGAAGTGCGATTAATACGCCAATAATCGCAATCACGACAAGAAGTTCGACCAATGTAAAGCCGAATCGCAAAGAACGTGAAAGAGTTGAGAATTTTGCGGAAAAACGTCGAAAAATCGAATACTCTCCACTATCCGTTCTCAACTCTCCACTCCAGATAGCCCCCCCCCCCCTGTTTTACGTAGCTTACCAAGTTTAACATTTGACTTTTCGCAAAAAATATTGCGAAAATCCCAACAACACATTTCACTAAATTTTTCATCGTTATTCTCCTTATTTACAAGGTTTTACCAAGATAATTGCGAAACATTGCCGAAAAACAACTCGACAAAAAATATGAATCACAATCGACTATGTCTCATAGTTTATGTTAAACGGAATAAAATGTCAAGAGAGACTTTTCATTTTTTCAAAAAATAACAAAATTTGTAAATATTTCAGGCGTTGTTGCACAATGTATTTTTGTTATTTTTTTGGAACGTTTTTTGGTTTTCGCTTTATCGATTCTTCAGGTTGCCCCCGAAGATCGTTTTCATTCGATACATGCCCGTCTCCGCCAAAGAACGCCGATAATAGCCAACCTGTTTTTTCCATTCCGTCTGTGTTTGTTGATTTTGCGAATGATCTGGTCGCGTTCCTTTCGTGTTCCACCTTTCCCGTTTTTGGTTGGGCTTTCTTATGTTGACGACGGAAATAGCATCAATCTGCCATAATATTCGTAATGGTTTTGCGGACTATTTTTCATCAAACAACGGAACAAATAAAAATTG
>JAIRTV010000190.1 GCA_031254675.1 Planctomycetaceae bacterium
GTTGACAGGTTACGCGACACAATGCAACAACAAATAATCAATTTTGATGAAGTTGGTTTTTCGCGTAGTCTTGAAGTTATGGTTTCAACTGTTCCTTATGAACTTCATATTCCGGCAGAGTCGTATTATCATTCGTTAATGTTGATTTGGATGCGTTTACTTGGGTTCAAGATTCACGGCGAAGAACACAATAATATTGGACGTTCCGACGCGGTTTGGGAACAACCTAATTTGACAGTAATTGCAGAAATTAAATATCATGCAGACAAAACAGTTGACACATTACTTGATGACGCGATAAAACAAATTCATGACCGACGCTATTACAACAAATATCTTGGTAAAGTTATTCTTCTTGGCATTGTGTTTTCGGGCAAACAAACGGGATGCCGAATGGAAGAGTTAAATATCAATAATTAACCAATTTTTGAGTTACAAAAACTATAAACTGTTTCAGAAATTCTAACGACAAATGAGTTTGGTGAGACATTATGAGTTGCCTTATACATTGTACGAGAGATTAATTGTGGTAAATTATATCATGTTACACTGAGGAACAACCCAACATAACAATCAATTTTTTTTATCGTGTGAGAAGTCCAATAATGGACATAAATTTTTCTTGATGTCTTTTTGGATGGAGACGAAAAAATGGTTATAAAAAAAGGAATCATTGATGCGTCGAATTTTTCTTGATTGGAGTAGTCCGCTTCTTCCGTTGGCAGCGGATTTTTTAATTCAACGGTTTGCGAAAAACGGTCAACTTGATCTAAGCCGTATTGTTGTTACATTACCGGGGCGGCGAGCAATCAATCGTCTTGAAGAATTGCTTACGGAAAAAGTGGAACAACTTGCAACAACCGGAACTCTAGAACCCGCATGGTATCCGCCGGAATTTTTAACACCTGGAACATTGCCGGAAAAATTTTATGATCTGAAAAAATCAATTGCCAATGAATTAACGCAACGATTTTCTTGGATTCATGCTCTTGATCAGTTGGAAGACGAACATCCTGATCTTCTAACGCAGGTTTTACCGCAACCGCCAAAACGGGATGATCTCAATGCACGTTTGGCGTTGGGAAAAATGTTCGCAACTCTTCACCGCGAACTCGCTGCCGACGGTCTCAATTTTGCGGCAGTTGCCAAACTTTGTAACGAAATGCAAATTGAAGATGAAGTTCGCCGTTGGAATACATTGACTAAACTACAAGAAAAATATCATCGGTTGCTTGATTCTCTCGACATTTGGGACTTGCAAACCGCAAGACTTTTCGCCATTCACCAACAAGATCACAACGAATTTCAACGGATTTATAATAATTTTAACGAAAATGGTATTCAATTTTTCCTTCTTGGTCTTGTCGATATGAATCGTGCGCAAAAAGAAATTTTGTACAAATTTCGTGATTTTGTAACAACGGTTGTTTTTGCGCCGGAATCGTTCAAGGACAAATTTGATGATTTCGGCTGTTTGATTCCTGAAGCGTGGGATAATGAAACATTTATATTGAATCCTTCTATTGACGAGGAGCAAATCAATATTGTCGAATATCCCGAACATCAGGCGAATGCTGTGTTGCAAAAAATTGCCGATCTTGGTGGAAAATACGCTGCGGATGAAATTATTATTGGAGTTCCTGATGCTCAAGTTATTCCGTTTATTGAGCAACGTCTTGTGCAGGCAACAATTCCGTCACGGTATGTGGGAGGAACGCCAATAAAACAAACCGCCGTTTACCGATTTCTTGAAACAGTATCGGTTTTTTTGGAATCTCAAACGTTTTTCGCATTTGCGGAATTAGTCAGACATCCCGATGTTGAAATGTTTTTAAAACGAAATTTGAAATCGGAACAAAACGAATATTCGAAACAAGATATACTTTCGGAACTGGATGATTATTACACGGAATTTTTGCCAATCACTGTTAGCGATCAATGGCAATCGAAAATTGATACGGAAAATCCGCAATATAATCGGTCATTTGAATTGTTACAAATTATTTGGAATTGGCTCAAGGAATTGCTTGATGTTGATATTTTTTCGCCGTTGAAACAACCGCCGCAGGTGTGGATGAACAAAACCGAAAAAATGTTACAACGTCTTTATCGCAGAAAACGTCAACCGACTGCCAATCGTTCTTCTGTCAACGATTTCCAACAAAAAGTTGCGGAAAAAATTCAAACCGCTTTCGAAATACTGAATGATGTACCGAAACAATTATTTCCAGACGTTTCGTTTGCGGAGACGTTGCAATTAATTTTGTTACAAATTGAATCGGATCATATTCCACCGTACGAAAATCATGATGCGGTGGAATTGATTGGTTGGCTTGACATGGCGATGGACGATGCGCCGATTGCCATTGTAACGGGAATGAATGATGGTTTTGTGCCGTCATTTCTCACCTCCGATTTATTTTTACCGGACAAAATTCGGCGTGAACTTGGTATTGAAGACAATCGTCGGCGTTTTGCGCGGGATGCTTATGCGTTATCGGTTATTTTGGGAACGCGCCGTTCGCTGGAACACAAACACGGTCATGCGGTTCAATTGATTGGTGGTCGCCGTTCCACTGAAGGCGATCCGATGCTTCCGAGTCGGCTCTTTTTTGCTGCTGATAATGAAACGATTACGCAACGTGTACAGAAATACTTTGGTCAGATTCCACAAGAACCGGCAATGTTTTTGACGGGAACAATCAAACCGGGGCAAACAAAAAATTCAGCGTTTTGTGTTCCGGAAATAGAACCACTGGAAACATTGCAATCGATGACGGTTACGGAATTTTCCGATTATTTACGTTGTCCGTAC
Source organism: Planctomycetaceae bacterium (assembly GCA_031254675.1). Taxonomy (GTDB): domain Bacteria; phylum Planctomycetota; class Planctomycetia; order Pirellulales; family Thermoguttaceae; genus WRKP01. The sequence goes on from JAIRTV010000190.1 coordinate 2,816, forward strand.
AGATATTATCTGAAACATCGTCTTCGACTAAACAATCTCGACGATACCGATGAAGAACTTGATGCTCCGGCGTTTGGAACATTGATTCACGAAGTTCTCCGGCAATTCGGACAAAGCAGTATCAAAAATTCAACGTCAAACGAAACGATTACGTCATTTCTCGAAACCACGCTCAAAAATTATGTTGCAAAAAAATATGGTCAATCGCCGCGACCGGTTATTGCTATTCAGATGGAGCGGGCGTTGAAACGTCTTGAAGCCTTTGCTGATTGGCAAGCACAATGGGCAGCCGCCGGTCATTCTATTGTCGAAACGGAATTTATTTTCAGTAACGATTCGGTTTTTCTGGATATTGACGGACAAAAAATATTTATTCGTGGTCGTATTGACCGTATTGACCGTGAAGAGCAAACCGGACGGTTAATTGTTTTAGATTACAAAACGTCCGATTCGGCGGCGGAACCGGAAAAAACGCATCGCAAAAAAAATAGGGATGGAGATTTGATATGGGTTGATTTCCAATTGCCGCTTTATTATTACATTTTGCGGCAATCTGGTTATTCGGACGAAATAGCGTTGGGTTACATTGTGTTACCGAAAGATGTTACGAAAACAAATGTGCAACTCGCTTCATGGAATATTTCCGACATTCAGGAAGCTGTTACGCAAGCGGAAGACATCGCACGGCGTATTTTGAACAACGATTTCAAAATGGTTGATTCGCCGCCGCTTTACAGTGAAGCGTTTGCCGCAATTTGTTTGGACGGTGTTGTTAAATGAAATAATAATATCTCAAAATTTTTTTTATTTTCCGGCTTGACAAGTGTCGATGAATCGTGTAATATTATGAACATATTGGTTTTTGTTTTTAAATTTTAATCTTTGGAGACCATTTTTCCATTTTGAAGAATAAATTGCCCGAATTTTTGTTCGGGTAAAAACAACAATCGAGTACGTCAACAAAACGAAGATCGCTTAGGCGAACTGTAATTTTTTACAAGATCAACGGATTTTCCGTGTAGAAAATTACTATGAAATCACAAAGTTACGTGGCTCCCGATAGGGGAGCGTCGCGTGTGGTTTCATGGGTATAATTCAGCGTTACATTTAATATGTAATGCACCACTTTGATCGGTGGGAATGAAGCCTAAATTTCGTTACGTGTCGCTCCTGTCTGCGAGTGATATTTCTGTTGCCGTTTCTCGGCGTTACGTTTTCCCACTTTTGCAACAAAGCAGATTATTTGTTATGTAATCTGTAAAACTTCCATTTCTCATTTT
>JAIRTV010000630.1 GCA_031254675.1 Planctomycetaceae bacterium
TTTGATTTACAGTGTGAAACACAACTTTGCAAAAGTCCAGTACTAACTATTCACTTAACTTACAATTTGTTATAATTTTTCTTTCGTTTGTTTGTCTCACAACCAATTAACTTTCAACATCGAAAGTTAATAACCAACTTTTAAAACGCATCACAAATTGTTGCGCCCAAACTATTATGAACCAACCCTCCACTTGGACCAAAACAATCGTCGCTTCCATGACTAGCTATATCGATGCCGGCTCCATCGTCGCCGGTGCAGCAGGTCTCTCCCTTTGGCAACAATTTCTCGGTATGGAAAATTGGCAAGTCGGACTACTCGGCGCCTGCAGTTCAAACGCCTTGTCCGCCGCCATCGGCGCCCTCATCGGCGGACGAATCTGCGATTTGTACGGACGCAAACTCGTTTACACCTATGATTTACTCTTCTACATTCTCGGAATGTTACTCATCGTTTTCGGCATGAATTATCCAATGTTGCTAATCGGCTATATCATCGTCGGACTCTCCGTCGGCGCCGATGTCGCCGCCTCGTGGACTCTCATCGCCGAAAACGCCCCAGCAAAAAATCGCGCAAGACATTGCGGCACCGCCCAACTCATGTGGGCATTGGGTCCCGCCGTCGTCTTACTACTCTCCGCACTCGTCAACTGGTTCGAACTCGGATTGTTCGGAAACCGACTCGTCTTCGGACATCTCGTCGCCATCGCCTTCATCACCTGGCTAATGAGACTCCGAATGCCCGAATCAGAAGAATGGATATCAAATAAACAGAAAGAAAAAGAATTAGTCGCCTCCGGAGTCTGGCAAAAAAATAGCTATTGGGACCTATTCACCAACCCCGCCAATCTACGCGGCATTCTACTACTAATCGGCGTGTACATGATCTGGAACCTCGCCGCCGGAACCAGCGGCTTTTTCTTGCCCTATTTCTACGAAAAAGCAGGCGGCATCTCAACAACCGCCTCACAAGCATTAACCGCAATCTTGTTCGTCACTTCATGTTTCGCAACCCTGTTCATCTTCATGACATTAGCAGATAAATACAGCCGCCGCATAATTTACTGCGTCATCGCCTGTTTATATATTGTCGCGTGGAGCTTACTCATGTTGCCAAAAGCCTATCTCGGTTTAACAATTTTCACTATCAGCTCCATTCTAATGGGAATCAACAATGGTTCAGGGCAACAAGCATTTTATCAAATGTGGGGAGCAGAAATATTTCCAGCACGCTATCGCGCCGCAGCACAAGGATTTTCGTTTTTCACCGCCCGCTTCGTTTTGAGTATCTGGAGTTATTTCGTCGCCATTATCGTCGGCAACGAAGCCCAAGGATTACCGATTGCCGCCGCAATTCTCGTGACATTCGCCACAATCAGCATGTTAATCGGAACCATCTTCTGCCCAAACACCGCCGGAAAAACGCTCGAACAAATCGAAGAAGAACGCTACGGACAATAATTGAGCAAATAGTCGATAGCAAATAATAAATAGTAAATAGTGTCGCAAACAGAATTTCATACCACAATATTGCATACCGCAATCTCAATTCTGAACCAGCAACACTATTTACTAAACCATTTGCCAAACTATTCACTAAACCATTTGCTAAATCATTCAGTCTCTCTTGACCAGAACAATTCATAAACCCCACCAAAATTTCAATTTATCTGCATTTTTTTGGTTTTAATTTTTTGCTTAATAGAAAAATGTAATCTATGATAGACCATTACTAATATTAAACCAAACTAATACCAAACTAACCCAAACCCCACAAACTTTTAAAAAACAAGGCTCATTAGATTAACAGCCTTTGCATTTTTAACGAATTTATCTTATAATTAAACATAAGTTTGGCGTTTGACGAAGTTACAAGCATCTTAATTTTGTGTCGCAATGTTTTGGCGAAATATTGGTGTTAATTTTTTCCTTGTCAAAAAGTTAGACTGATATTTCTATATTTTTGTCTTTTAATCAATTTTCCGAATCATGACCAACAACGAAAATAATCATTCTTTCGAAATACCTCCCGCTTCGAATCCAACAGAAGAATCTCCTCACCACTTCGATGCGGAAATTCCCAACACGCCGAAGAAAAAAAATAAACACGGCAACTTCTCAACCGGTTTCACGCCCCGACGCGAAACTCCTTCCGCCTCCACAAAAAAAACTCCCAACCCAAACGAAAACCAAAATGAACCCTCATCCGAAAATTCAGCAAAAATAGATTCCACAACAACAAACACCGAACACAAAATACCAAACAACTTTCCCACAATCACCATTGATAAAGCATTTGAACAAATGCGCTTACTTATTTTGTGCCTTGTTATGTTGCCGTTGTCTATTTATGCGTTTTGGCCGTCTCTTTGTGGTATTGTTTATGCGTGGTACACCCAACTCGATTACGGTCATGGCTTTTTTGTCGTACCGCTTGTGGCGTTGTTCCTGTATCTCCGACGCGATACCTATCCAGGAACTTATCACCAATTAACATGGATCGGACTGTTTCCAATTCTCATTTGCGGTATCATGCGATTTTACGCCGCAAATCAATACATGGAAGCCTTAGATCAATGGTCGCTCCTCTTTTGGATTTTAGGGGTTGTGTGGCTTTTCTACGGCAACCGCGTCTTCTTTTGGGCACTTCCTTCATTGTTGTTTTTGATTTTTATGTTCCAACTACCATATCGATTTGAAATATTATTGCGGAACAATCTACAGCAATTTGCAGCACAATTCGCCGCCGTATTGCTGCAAATTATCGGCGAACCCGCAATTCCCATCAAAAATACCATTCGATTAAGCACAATGGAACTCGCCGTCGAACAGGCTTGCAGCGGAATCCGCTTCCTAATTAGTATTTTCGCAATTTCCTTCGCAACAATTCTGCTCATCAAAAGACCTTGGTGGCAAAATATTTTCATTTTAGGAATTGCCGTCCCAATTGCTTTGTTTGTCAACGCAGCACGTATCGCAACCACCGGAATTCTTCTACTCAACTTCAGCGGATTCGTCAACAGCATCACACCAGAACATCGAAACCCCGCCGTAGTCGCCGATGAAATCGCCGGTATTTTTATGATTTTTGTCGCGTTCGGTATATTTATTGCATTCGTATTTTATTTAGGTAAAGTTTTTCGCAAAGTCGAAATTTCGTAAGTGTTCGCGGAAATTTTCGGCTCAACCACAAAGAAGAATAAAATTTTAAAATCGGAAATATTCTTCGTGTTTTTTGCGAAATGTTGGTTCATTTTGTGGCTAAATAAGGAAACATAAAAAACCACAACCCTATTTGCTAAATTACTGATTTCGGTGTTTTCCAGATTTTCGTTTGAGAACATTTCCAACTTATCGTAATACAATGTCCCAAAATAATATTCCTCAAAATAACGAAATGGTTCCAAGTGGAGCATTAGACCCAATGGCGGGAACAATGCCTTCCGCTCCCTATTATGGTCAAGAAGTTGCCGCCTTCACGAAACCCAAACCAATTATTGATTCTATCGAATTGCTCAAAGTAACACCGCAAATTTTGATTTTACTCATTATTACCGGTCTGAAACGAAATTGGAAATGGGCATTACCAAGCGGGATTGTGTTGGCGTCGCTTGCTTTTGCTGCGATTTACGTGTCGTTTCCAATTCGGTACGAAGCAATCGCTTACATGCAAATCCTTTCTCAAAAACCTTATTTCATTTTCGACGAAAAACAACAGCAACAATATGACGCTTATGTTACAACACAGTTTGCGATTATTCGTAGTCCGTTGATTCTTGACAAGGCATTGGAAAATCCCGATATCGCCAACCTACCCTACATCCTCAAACAAAAAAATAAAGTCGAATGGCTCGCCAAAGCGTTAAAATTAAAGCAAACGCAGAACAAATCGGAAGTTGTAACACTTGGGATTGAAATGGAAAACGCCGAAGATGCCGCCAAAGTTGCCAATAGTGTTGTCACCGCGTTTTTCGATTATTACTCAACTCAGGCGCAAGATTGGAATCATAAATTACTCACCCAATTAAATTTAGAATTAAACCGCCAAAGAGCGATTGCGAGACTTCTTCAAGCAGACATTCGTACCGGAATGGAAAAAGCAGCTCAACAAGGCGGCGCCGCCAGTAAAGATGGATTATCCGGCGGACTAAATCAAGGCGAATCTATTCTGCGTGATCTTTATCTACATGAATCAAGACTAGATTCATTGCGGGCAGAAGAAAAAATGCTCAAAGAATCCATCTCAGAAGGAATGAATATTCCACAATCAATTTTGGCAAAAGCGATCGAAAATGATCCGATGTTGCGGATGTTGCAAACAAGATTGGTCGATCTACGAGATCAAGTCGCTTCGTTGAAAAAAACATTGGCACGCCCCGATGATCCGAGAATTATCGGTTATCAAAATCAAATCAAAGAAATCGAACAGAAAATCGAAGAAGAATATTCCAGTGCCGGAAATAGTAAAGTCAAAGATATTCAAAGTTCTTTTGTGGCAAACCTGGAACAAGCAATCTGGGAAAAATCAATGGCAATACGATCTCAGGAAATTTTAGTAGAAAGTCTTAGAAAAAGGTATAGCGAACAAGTTACCAACGTTGGAGAACGGACGGTTCAGATTGTTGACGTAACATTTCAACAAGCACAGCTGGAACGAATCAATAAAATTCTCGATCAACTCGAAACCCGTGTTGTCAGTCTGGAAACCGAACGATTCGCGCCAAATCAAATTGAACTCAAAAAGAAAGCAACAATTCCAACCAAACCCAATAACGCAAAACAAATACTTTTTGCTACTGTTGGTGCGTTGGGATGTCTCTGTTTTCCGTTGTTTCTTGGCATTGCGATTGAACGGCTCA
>JAIRTV010000236.1 GCA_031254675.1 Planctomycetaceae bacterium
TGTATTTTTTTATAAAATAGGCAATATCGATAAAATATTATAGCATTTTTTTTACACGTGAAACTACCTCCGAAAATATTTTTTGGCAATAACACTTCGAACGGTAACAAATCGGTCAACAACTTGACAATTATCGTATCGTACGAGAATTGATCTTTTTGAGAGCAAATTGAACTCAAAATACAAGAATACACGGAAAAAGAAAAGGATCAACAAATTCCATGTCTTCCGTGTTTTCAGTGTTCCGATAAAAAAACAGAAAGTTATTGTTGCATTTACTAAAGACAATGTAGAAGTGTTGATCTGTTGATTGCAAAAAATTGACTTTTGATTCTAGCCGGCTCTGTCCAAGCAGATAATATTGTCCGTTTTTGCATTACACGAAAAAACCGTTTGATTTTGCAATCAAACGGTTTTTATTGAATCGGTTAAAACCGATAAATTGTTCTTTTACACTGAAACAAATCCATTGTTACTCGTTGTTGATAATTTATCAGACGAGTTCTTTTTTGGATCCGATCAATGTCCGAAGCCGTTCCGCCAACAAGGACGAATCAAACGGTTTCTTGAACGTTTCGTTAATACTGGAACGATCAAAACTCATTGTACTTCCGTCGTCGGGAAGTAAGGCAATAAGGATGATTTCGGAAAATTCGCCATTCCTCCGCAGATTCTGACAAATTTGAACCGATTCCATTTTTCCAATTGAAAAATCAACAATAATACAGTCAGGATGGAAACTCTCGGCTTGAATGCCAGCATCAAAACCGCTTGCCGCCACTGCGACACGAAACGATCTTTCGATGGGTAACTCCCGTTTAAGATTCTCAATTAAAACTTGATCCTGAGCAACAATCAGGACTTTTGCCAAGGTCTGGTCTTCCAGACCTTCGAGTGGCATCCCATGTTCTTTAAGGAACTTAATCAAGTATTCTCGCGGAATCCGACGGTCTTGCGACCCAGGAATACGGTACCCTTTAAGCCGGCCGGAGTCAAACCATTTGCTGACGGTGCGTGGGGCCACCTTACAAATTTTGGCGACCTGACCAGTTGTAAAAACCTTCATTGCAGGCTCTCCGATAAACTTACGCTTTGCTTTTGTTCCGACCAACTCTCCTTATGATCGGAACCATAATTGCCCGTGCAATCCATTGTTTTTCTTACGGACATCCTTATCCCAAAAAACAATAAAATCCTGGGTCGGGGCAGTACGATTTCTCGCTTCAACAAACTGAGGGCTACATTTCTTTTCCATTAACTGGAAGGCAAATCCTTCGCCAACCCTCAATGGAAACTATCGGCAACCCATTGCTCCGAAAATAAGGAATAATCCAAAAAACGAGAGAACTCTCGATTTTCGACGGCATCTCGACCAATCGTGTCGTCCCAATTAATCCTCGATTCAGAACAATTATTCGGATTCGAACAAATAATCCTTATCGTTCAAACCACTCTCAACGGGAACAATCCCTTGCCAAGACAACAAACCATGCTTCACAGTTACCAACCAAGTTTCAAAAACAATCCATTGTTTCCAATTCTTTCAGCGGTAAATTTGTCTTTTTTTCCGGTTTCTGGGAAACCGTCCAAACTTCCTTGTCGGCGATAAAATCCCGTCTGACTTCTTTATCGGTTCAACCGTTTTGACAACTTTAGTCGGAACAAAAGGAATAAGAGAATAAAAGAATAATCGTTCTACTGTTTTATTATTGGTGTATTTTTTCTACTGTCCGTTTTGTAATTCTGTTTGCCAAGTTATTGACGATGGATCGTTGAAGAATTTTGTTGAGAGATAACGTTCGCCGCAGCTTGCCGCAACGGTAACAATTATTTTGCCGCGATTTTCCGGTCTTGCCGCCACACGAGCCGCCACCGCAACATTGGCTCCACTGCTAATTCCCGCCAAAATCCCTTCTTCTTTCGCCAAACGACGCCCCCACAGAAAAGCTTCTTCGGTCGTAACCGTCTCAACATTGTTAATAAGCGACGTGTCAAGATTTTTCGGAATAAACCCCGCGCCAATTCCTTGAATTGCATGAGGTCCCGGTTGTCCACCGGAAAGCACCGGCGAATCAGACGGCTCCACCGCATAAGCCACAATATCTTTTTTTTGTCCCCGCAAATATCGTGTTACACCGGTAAAAGTACCACCCGTTCCAATTCCCGTCAAAAAAATATCAATTTTACCGTGAGTATCTTCCCAAATTTCCGGTCCGGTGGTTGTTTCGTGAATTGCGGGATTGGACGGATTTTCAAATTGTTGTGGTATCCAAGAATTGGGATTTGCCTCCGCCAACTGATACGCTTTGTCAATTGCTCCTTTCATACCGGTTGTGCCGGGTGTTAAAACAAGATTGGCGCCCAATGCCGTCAGAAGAAGCCGCCGCTCAATACTCATTGTGTCCGGCATCACCAACGTCAATTTCAAACCATTCGCCGCCGCAACAAAAGCAAGTGCAATACCCGTGTTGCCGCTTGTCGGTTCGATAATCTCTGTCGCCGAATTCAGAATCTCCGAATTTTGCGCCGCCTCAATCATCGCACGCCCAATCCGATCTTTCACACTGGAAAGCGGATTGAAAAATTCAAGTTTCAGCAAAACAACCGCCTGGGTTGGGGGAATAATTTTACCCAATCGGACAAGCGGTGTATCAAAAGTTGTTTGTGTAATTGTGTCGTAAGTTCGGTTGCGGCTCATCAGAAAGCTCCTTTCTTACTCAAATAATGAGTAAATAAAAATTTGTAACTTTTCACAATTTCATTAGGAAAACAAATATTGATCATTTTCGACCAATTCGCCAACACAATGGAATTTAGCAATTATTGTGCCAAAAGACGTTCATGTCGGCAATGATTTTCGCTTCCGTTTAACAGACAATTGGTTATTGAATGGAATGGCGGTTGGCAATGGCGGTTTCTAACGTTCATTTGCCGGCGAAAATGGTTCATTTGCCGTGGCAAATGGTTTATTTGCCATGGCAAATGGTTTATTTGCCGTGGCAAATGGTTTATTTGCCATGGAAAATAGTTCATTTGCATGGGAAAATAGTTCTTTTTAGGTGGGCAACCTTTCGCCGAAAGGTTGCGTTGCCGTTAGGCAACTCGCCCTTGTGTTCGGACGGCAATTTGTATTGCCAAACGGTTTGAAATCTGATTGCCAGCCGGAAACAGGGGCTAGTCGGCTAACGCCGACGTGATGGTGGGTGAAAGCCCTTCGGCGAAACATCACCTACCTTATACCTTGGTATTTTTTATCTTTTCTGTGTGTTCTGTGTTCGATTTCTTTATTAAAAAGGGGAAGGATTTTGAGTTTTGGGAAGTTTTTTTGAAGCGTTCGTGTCAGGATACAAATTGTTAGTTGAAAACGCTGTTCAAACCAATTCCGATACAATACAATGACCAATACAATGACAATACGATATGGTATGGTACAAAACTGTTAAATATTATGGATTGGTGGTATGAAAGTGGTTATTCCTTTCTATTTGACGGGCGAGCCGTGAAATGTAAAGGAATATTGATCATTTTCTTTTCGGCATAATATTTGCTAAATATTTTTTGATGGTTTGTTTTCCGTTTACAATTGAAATCTTTTATGAATAGTATAATTGGTTATGATGCGGGACTCAAGTTGGTGTTTGAGCGGGCGAGACTTGTGGCGAGGTCGGATGTTCCGGTTTTGATTCTTGGTGAGACGGGAAGCGGCAAAGAGGTTTTTGCTCGACATATTCACGAAGAGTCGCGTCGGGCGGAGCAACCGTTTCTCAAAGTCAATTGTGGTGCGGTGCCGCCGGAGTTGATTGATTCTTATCTTTTTGGTCACGAAAAGGGGGCGTTTACTGGGGCGGTTGAAAAGCGCAAGGGTTGGTTTGAAGCGGCGAATGGTGGAACGCTTCTTCTTGATGAGATTGGAGAACTTCCGCTTGCGGCTCAGGTTCGTTTTTTGCGTGTTCTCCAGGATGGCAATTTTGAACCGGTTGGTGGTAGTGGGAAAAATATTCGGGTGGATGTACGAATTATTGCGGCAACACATCGTAATTTGCGGCAAATGATTCAAGACGGAAAATTTCGTGAAGATTTATGGTATCGAATATCTGTTTTCCCGATTAAAATTCCGCCGTTGCGGGAGCGGTTGGAGGATATTGGGCAACTGGCAAGATTTTTCGTACGGCGTGCGTCAACAAAATTTTCTATGCCGGAAATTTCGATTCGCAAGGAAGATATTGTGGTTCTCCAAAAGTATTCTTGGCCTGGCAATGTGCGTGAATTTGGGGCGGTTATAGATCGTGCGGTGTTGCTTGGTGAGGGTCGGCGGCTGGCGTTTGCTGACTCGCTCCACGAATTGCAAGGCGAACAGTTTCCCGCCGAAATTCTGTCCGGAATAACCGTAACAGACCTTTTGGGGGAAAACGACGATCAATCCTTTCCGTCTTCTTCGGAGAAAACCGAAATAATGTTGCAAGAGCGTGAAGAGTTTCTTTCGTTGGATGAAATGATCCGGCAACATATTGAGTTGGCATTGGTTATGACGCGCGGAGTGGTTGAAGGTGCCAACGGAGCGGCTGCCTTGCTCAAAATCAATCCGCATACACTTCGCGCCAAAATGCGGAAACTCCACATCAATTGGTCAAAATTTCGCCGTTTGCCGGAGTAAAAACAGAATAAAAATTGTTACCGCTCAATCAAACACCAACATGTTCTTTTGATTGTTTCGCAAATTATTTCACGATTGTCTTACAAGAGAGTTTTTCTCTAGTTTAATATGAATAATGAAACAATCCTTGTTCTTAAAGAATCAATTGAACACAGAAAACACGGAAGACACGGAAAAATAAAAAAAATTCTGTGTCTTCTGTGATTTCCGTGTTCAAATAAAAATATCACAACAATAAGCATTAAAGTAAAATATCTTGTGTTAGGGAGAGTCAAAGAAAAGGTCTAATAATTATCCCAAAATTTTTTTTTATTTTCCGGCTTGACAAGTGCCGATGAATCGTGTAATATTTTGAACATATTGATTTGTGTTTTTAAATTTCAACTTTTGGAGACCATTTTTCCATTTTGAAGAATAAATTGCCCGAATTTTTGTTCGGGTAAGAAAATAATCGAGTACGTCAACTATTGTTAAAGTCGCTTCGGCGAACTGTAATTTTCTACAGGCAACCGATTTTTCGGGTAGAGGATTACTGCAAATGGGCAAGTTACGTGGCTCCCGTTCGGGGAGCGTCGCGTCCCATTTGCAGGATAATTCAGCATTGCACATGTGTAATGCACCACTTTTGCCGGTGGGAATGAACCAATCCAAAGTAACGTGTCGCTCCTAAATCTGAGAGCGATATTTCTGTTGCCGTTTCTCGGCGTTACGTTTTCCCATTTTGCA